>NZ_CAKZYF010000053.1 GCF_937884665.1 uncultured Allomuricauda sp.
TTGTTGATTTCCGATTACTTCGAAAAATCATTGAGAAAGTTGAACCCTAAAGAATAACGCTATGAAAATGGATAAAAAGAAAATTGTATTTGTTTCGGTGGTTGTTTTGGTCACTGCTTTTATTGTCGGCTATGCCTTGTTCATTTGGGGTGATAACGATAATACGGGGAATGAGTTGCAAACCACTTTAGTGCCAGATTTGCCAGAAGACCTGGCTCCATTTGAATCTCGCAAAGCTGCCGTGGATGCCATAGAAGAAAAAAGGGAACGTTTTGCCCCAAGCATCTACAATGAAAAACTACTGGATTCAACGGGACGTTTTGACCCAAACCTATTGGATAAGGAAAAGCAACGGGTGGTCGATAGCATCTATAAATTGGGAAGAATCGATTACACTACAAATGGCTATAGAAACAAGCCGTCCAAAAAGACAATTGCCAAAAAAAGTGAGTCTAAGAAACCAACCCTAAAAATTAAAGAAAAGGAATCCATGGATTTGAATTCCATGGCACTGGAACAGCAATTGTTTTTTGCAACAAGTCCCAAACTAAAACAAGAAAACAGTGGAACAAGCTTTTATGCCGTTGTTGATGGAGAGCAAACGGTCAAGGTAAATGACCGTCTGCAATTAAGAATAGTAAACGAATTGAAACTAGGTGAGGTCATTTTGAAACAAAACACTAGAGTCTATGGTATTGTCAAATTTCAACCGAACCGATTGTTATTGGAAATAGAAGGTGTCGAGCATCACCCTTATAAATTATCAGCCTATGATGTAGCGGATGGTCTTGAGGGAATTTATATCAAGAACAGTTTCAAGGAAGATGCCTCCAGGGAGGTTTTAAATGATGTGGTTGAAGGTGTTAATATTCCCGGTGTTCCCCAGGTACGTGGAATCAAAAGGGTGTTCCAGCGAAACAATAGAAATGTCAAGGTGACCGTCAGGAATCAGTATAAAGTTTTATTAAAAGCCCTTTAGGAGCAAAAACGAGAAAGTCATGAAAAAAATAGTTGTGGTTATAATTGCTTTAGTGTGGGGAGGCGCACTAGAAGCGAAAGAATTGGATACCATTTATGCCAATGAGAAAATGAATACCGCCCTTTTCTTTCCAGAAAGGATACGGCAGGGTATTGTTGGGAATTCAAATTTCATTTTTACGTTCAATCGTGAAGATGGTCAGACACTTGGGTTTCTTAAGGCAACAAAAGGGGAAGACAGTAACCTGTTGGTGATCACAACAGATGGTAATGTCTATTCTTATATCATCAGTTATGCTGAAAAATTGGATGTGCTGAACCATTTTATTGAATTGTCCGAACGAATAGGGAATGAAAATCGGAGTAAACCCAGCGTAACCAAAACACCTGTTTCAGTGGAGCGACAATTAGTAGTAAGAAAAGAAATTACTCAGGAAACCAAAGGGTCAGCATTGTCCGATAACTGCCAAAAGTTATTGCAATTACCCGAACGTAAGAACATTACTAAGAGAAAGAAAGGGGTGTCACTCAGCATCAAAAACATAGTGTATGAGGAGGATCTGGTTTATCTGCAGATGGAAATAAAGAATACCTCCGGTATTGATTTTGAAATTGATGCTTTAGAGATTTTTAAGGTCAATGGAAACCAGAACAAAAAATCTTCCTATCAAGAATTACAGCTAAAACCTATTGAAGTACATAATCTTCCAGAAATTGTAAAGAATGGTGGGGTAGGTCGATTCGTTTATGTACTGCCAAAATTCACCTTTGCGGATAATGAAAAACTCATGATTCAATTATTGGAAAGTAAAGGGAGCAGGTCATTGACACTAATGAGAAGGCTATAGCACAGAGTACATTAAAATATACTTTAAGATAAATAAAACCAATAAAGTATATTATAATATACCTTAAATAATTCGAAAAGCTTTCCCTAACGTTTCGTATTGAGATTTGGGAATACCTGCTTCTTCGGCATATATAGCCCAATTAGCAACGGTATCGCCGATACGTTGAATATCGTCAAGACCATTTTTGTAATTGATATGTTGCGCTACGGCCAGTAAATCTTCTTTGGTGATATTGTCCCTTTTTCCTTGGACCGTCATTTGGTGGCTGTTTGTCCAAATGCCGGAAGGGTTATAAGCATAAGTCATGTCGTATGCAGGCGAAAGTTTCCAAAGCCCAGTTTTGTCCATCAAAAAGGAAATGTTCTTGGTATGGTCATCTTGGTTTCGAGCAATAACGTTAAACACCATTCTTCGAAAGAGCTGTATGGCTTGTGCTTTGGACAAGTTCAATCTCCTCATGATCTCAAAGGCATCCTCATAACCATATACACCCGGTTTCTTATAATCATAATGGGCCATGGCGCATAAGGTTTGCATATGAAGTTTTTCTCCATTACCAACTCTATCAAAGCGCTGGGTCATGAAATGGGCACGGCCATTTTCCTCTAAAAGCTGTGACGGCATCATTTCAATACCACAGGCAATGGCCATAAGGTAATAGGCATACTCAATTCTTCCATAACCTTGTGGATCACCCAATTCTTCATTGGTTACCCCATCAAACTTTAGAATATAGTGTTCAAAACCTTCTGGAGCTCCTGTTTGCCCCGACCGTATCTCTCCCGAATCTGAATTATAGGATATGATGGCTTTGGCACGTTGCCCGCCAGCAGAAGTACCGACCTTGATAAGCTCGTTTAAAGCCTCAGTTTCTTGAAGGTTCAGGGTCAGATTTTCTCGTTCTCGAAGCACTTTACCTGATAACTCCACTAAGCTGGCAATGTTCAATTCCGTAGTTTGTTCATAGCCCAACTTTTGAGCCGGTTCAAACTCTAAAGCCCCCATGCCTCTAGAACCAATATAGGTCAATCGGTCCAATGGGGAAAAATCTGCCTTGTTAATGCCGTTCAGTTTTAACCACCGATCAATCAATCGGTTTCCAAAATCATCAGGTAATACATCAGAAAGCATTCCAGGAAGGCCTTTATAGGCTTCTTCATTTAATGAAGGAAAGCTGTAGATTTTGTTCTTTGAAGTAGCAATACCCATGTGTATGGGGGATACATCCAGACCTTTGTCGAAAAACTTCGGGAAGAATTCAAATGACCCAAAATTCTGATTACTGTCCCAGCTTAAGGCACCAACATCTTCGCCCCACAAAGTGACCCTGATTACCTCTACCATTCCGACTCACTTTCATTGTCCAATACGGTACCCGAAGCCCGCTCCCGTTCTTTTCCCTTTAGTTTTAACAATTGGATAGGACTGACTCCTGGGTCAGGAAGAAATTTATCCAAGGCGTCCAAATCACCGAACACACGAAGTATTTGAATCAATGTCAATAGCGAGGCATTCTTACCAGACTCAAAGTTTTTGATGGTCTGTTTATGCAGCCCAGACTTATTGGCAACCTGTTCTTGGGTTAGGTTGAGATTCAATCTCCGCTGCCGAACGCGTTGGGTCAGTTCTTCTAAAATGGCAGTATCCGATAAACTTGATATTTGCATATTAGGTATAATTATTTATACGTAATATAACAAAAATACAAATAACGTATAATAAAATATACTTAAAATTTAATTTTCATTGATAATATCTTCCAAAAAATAATCCTTGAAACTGACATTTAAATCGATAATACCAGAAAGGCGAAAGTCCCTTAATCTTCCTTGACCATCTCGACTGGGCACTTTAACAATGCATTTAATGTTTGATAGCGTTTGCTCTATGTGGGTTTTTAGTTCCCTGGGGGTTTTGCCTTTGAATTCTTCTAAATCAATTACTATTTTATCCATACTATCTTTTTGTAGAGTCTTATATAAAATACCTGTAATCGTACTGAATTTTTTCGGTGTTTTCTATTAGCTTACCGATTCTAGCAATTTCAATGGAAGAAGAAATTGTGGCTGGCAACTGGGAATACATATTTAAAGAGTTCCAGTTCATTTTTGTCAAACCAAGAATTTCATTCATAATCTGCTCAATATTACCACCGCCATAGTGTTTAATAATCCTTAACGGCTTTGGTATATATCTACCTCCCGGATAGAAATTAAACCTAGGATTCTGAACCGAAGGCACTACACCATGGGCATATAACAGGGCTTCATGGCCATTTAATTGGATGCACGTGCCTCTGGATACAGAGAAGCCGTCGATTTCCGCTTTTCCGTTCCTTATTTTACTGGAGACGTATCTGATATTATTTTCAAAGTTGATTTCAATCAAATCGACATTTTCAATATTCTTGTTGTCTAGTAAGCTATCCAAAATTCCTCGTTTTTCTTCTTCCGTATAGAAAGTGCGTTTATGGACAACAACTCTTTTGGGTAGATCATTCATTGATTCATAGAACAGATTAATCACATTTTTTCCAAATTCATAAGCATCATCATAACTCAGATGAGGCTTTTTATTAATCCATTTTATATTATCATTTATCTTGGACAACTTATATTTTAATCCCTCGCCATTAGAACTGTAAATGTGGCTGCAACCTAAAACGATATGCCCTTTATCATCTTCTTTGGAATTAACACTGTAACCTATACCAGCAAATGCAGTGGTTTTATCTGTATTGTCTATCACCCAAGGCGTTCTAAACGACTTAACGAAGTAAGAAAGTGATAACCACCAATTAATTTGACAATCTAAACTGCTGTCCAAAATTGTTTTTTCCCGGATAATTTGTGAGGTAACACCTTTTTCAGCACAAAATGCTTTGACATAGTCATGCAAATCAAATGATTCTGTCTCATCTCGATAGCCCAAATAATTATCCCATCTTCTAGGGATGTAGATAACAACTATTTTTTGACTTCCGATTGAACATTGATTGTTTATTGCATCACAAATGTTTCTTTTGATCTCATGGACTATTTCTTTAGCTGATTTTGCTATTGGATTATTTACAGTTGTCCAATTTTGTGAAGTGGTAGCTGGAATATTAAGGCTCAATCCGTAAGTCTTATAAAAACCTTTAAAGTCAATTATGTAATTGTCTTTTGGATTATTTTTTGAAATTTCTTGATTCTGCTTGTTTAAGAAGTCATGAAGTTTTTTAGCATCTTCTTTCGGACATATCACTCCCAGATTAATCGTATCCGGCAACATCTTGCTTAGGCCTGTATCATAAGGTTTATTGTTTAGTAATCCTCGCATAGGGTGTATATCACTAACCCTTTCTTGTCCATGCTTTGTGGAGAAGAGTAACCCAGTTTCTTTGAATTGTACCCCCTTCATCTTAACCATATAATCTGGTACGTTATGTGAATTTGAATACTGGTTATTCAAATCGCAGACATCGGTAAAAATGGGATTCTTTTTAATTTTAAATGTGAAACCAGTTCCTGAATTTGATGGAAACTCATAACTGGATTTTGTAAATAGTTGTTCTCTCCAGTCGTTTAAATAGTCATTGAAGTGTTTGTTCCATATCTTATGAAAAAAAGTAAGCCCAATCTGTTGCTTAATCTCTTTTGAAATACCTGTTTCAGCTATATGAAAATCGGGGTTTAATGCGAGATAATATTTTCCCTCTATTTTTTCGAGACCAAATTTTAAGGCATGAAAGACTTTTAGGTTATGTATCGTATCATATTTATTTTCATTCCATACTTTGTCCTTGAAATTAGTCTGTAGAGCATACAGTTCTCTAAAAACTTTACAAATAGTAGATAACAATAGAAACTGTATCCCACTATGGTATATTTTTATTTTGTTCAGGGGTTTTCTTTGCAAATTTCCTTGTATTAAATCTGAAAACTTATTCTGAACATTTTCGGCTGTACCAAATGCCCAAATGTCTTGTTTATAGGGGATAGCCGAAATTGCAGCATCTTGTAAAATTCTATCTTTGATTGTTCTCCACGGTTGTTCAGGAATAGTTGCCTCAAATACCAATACCTCTTTTGGAAATTCAACGGGGTAAAGATTGCTTTTTAAGACTTTGTTCTTTCTTTCTACTCCTAATTCGAAAGGTCTAGTGTCTTCAAGCTCAACTATACTTTTTAATTTTTTTAGCTGTTCTTTTAATTCAAAATTTTCTTCAACCACAAGCTTGGTCAAGTTGACAAGTGTATTGTCAAAACCATCGGTTGAAACGTAATAACCTTTTCTTCCATGCTCGTTCACGTGTTTCAACAACTCGGAAACACTTTTGTTAATTACATCTCCATATCCACACCAAAAAAGTATCCCGGCTCCTTTTTTTGAATACGCTTGCTTTAAAGTCTCCATTAGAGATTTATCTCTACCACTATAACCTAAGATGATTAGGTTTTTATCCGATAGATATTCAATTAATTTATTTCGGAGTGTTTCATCTTGTTGTTGGAGCTCTGAGGAAGTATTCTTTAAATCACCATACTTGAAATCACCATGTAGCTTTATAATTGGGAGTTCATTTTTATTTTGTGTTCTCTCATTTATTCTGTTTACCGTTTCTAGTGAAATGTCAATACCTTGAACGCCATCATTTATGCAGGCGATATTTGTCAAATCATCGAAATTAGTGGTCCAAACTGAATCTAACATCCCTTGCTTTACCAATAGTGGAAGCATTCTATAGCCAATTGCAGGTTTTTTGTTTGCGCATATCTTTTGGAAATATTGCCTTCTGTTTTCATCTATTGGGAAACACTTTTTTGCATAGAAAGAGTATTCATCTTCATCATTTACTGCTATATAATTACCTTGGTTATCTAGCCAAGTCTGTATAACATCTTGAACTTTGGGATTCTTATAGTTTTCTATCCATTCCTTGACATTCGGATTATTACTCTTGTAAATTATCTTTTTCCATTCCCAGATACAATCATAGGCCGATTGAATATCAGAACTGATGGAGCAACCAGCTCCAAGTAATATGGTGTAAGAACTGTCTTTACTAATAGAAACAGACCTTAGAAATTCGTCAAATTTTAAAACCATATCGTTGAATTACTTTGTTTATTGACCCCTAAACGGCACACAACATTGTACTTTTAGAAAGGCTCTTCCCATCTACAGGATATGAAGGGAAAAGTAAGGCATTTGATTAACTTTTCTTACTCTTTTTGTAAAGCTATTTGAAAATCAGCAAAAACTACAACCAAGTTCTGAAGGAGTCCTTTCTAACTAATGGTTCTTATTTACTTTTTGATAAATCACTTTAGTATGTTACTTGCCTCCCAATGAATCCTCTCAAAATTCTGCCTTAAATCATCTTTGGTGACAATTTTTGGCAGGGACAACATCCTTTTCAATTTAGGCTTCCCAAATCGTACCTTTCTATCCTTCCCATCATGCATCACCACAAACTCCCCCTGTTGTAAGCTATAAAAAATAGAAGCCCGTGTCTTCGCCACTTCCCGCTCCCCTTTGGTCACCCGGGTATCAAAGTTGAGGTTATGCCCTTTGTTCACACTTTTGGTTTCCTTCTTTACAATTTCAAAAAACCGTTCATAGTATTTGGCGGTATCAGGGTCATTGGCCTTCCCAAAGAACTGATAGGAAAGGTTACTCAAAATGGCCTTGCTTGCTTTGTCGCCATAGAGCATATCGTTCTGTATTTTATCCTGCAAAACATAAACAGTGCTGATATCATAGCTTCGAAGGGTTGCAGGAATACGATGCATGTTCAATAGACGCAAGGTGGAAGCTTCCTCCATCAACAGAAAAGAAGGATTTCGGTGACGTACCGCCATTTGCTTGGTGATGGTATGGATAATGGTAGCGATAATGGGAGATAGCGAAGTTTCAATCTTGGGATTGTTTACTACCGAAACCACCGCCAGATTTTCAGGATTGTTGATGTCCAGATCCACCTCATCTGCTGAAAGGGTCATAAAAATACGTTGGGTACTGATTTTTTTAAAGGCATTGGCGAGGGTACTTTTCACCCCCGCGGTCTGTCGTTCCGAATCCACCCCGGAGATAAAGGCATCGGCCATCGCCCTAGAGGTCAAATCGGCCGACAGAAAAGCAATGAGCTGGTCCGCGTCCAAATGTTGGTAGAGTGCAATCAAATGGGGCAGGGTGCACAGCTTTGGAAAATCGGTCTTCAATCGCCAGATCATCCCAGCGATCAATCCCTCGACCACATCATTGAAGAAACGGGTCGTAGCATTCCGATTCCCATCCTGATGTTCCAAGAGGTTTTCCACCAAGACCCTTGACACTTCATTGACACTTTCCTCATCGGGTAGGTATCGCGGTGCAATTGGATTGACCTTGTGGTACAGTCTATCAAAGGAAACGATAAAGAACTGTGTGTCGTTTTGGGCAAAAAGTGGATAGGCCAGTTCGGTGATTTCAAAATCCTTGTAGTCATGGATGACCCCACTGAAGTTGTGCTGACTGAAGTGTTTCAACAATCCATGGACGACACTTTCGGTTTTTCC
>NZ_CAKZYF010000054.1 GCF_937884665.1 uncultured Allomuricauda sp.
GGAGAAAAAAACCAAACAGTAAATGGCTAAAAAAGGCCTACTCCAAAGAGGCTGTTTCGTTTTATTTTGGCTGATTGCAAATATGGTTGTTGCTCAGGATAAAATTCCTGACATCAACTCATTGAGAGCCGAAGAGTCATACGCGTTTCTAGATTCAGCAGACAAGAAAACTAATTTTCTTCAACCACTTAAGTAAATTTCCATCGATAAGCGGAACTCAATTTTCTTGACTTTAGGTGGAGAATACCGTGCAAGACTAGAGCACTTAACCAATAAGAACTATACGACTGAAGACTTGACATATTACTCTCAGCGTATTAGCTTTCATTCGTCTTTACGGCTCGGGGCTAAAATTCGCTTTTTCGGAGAACTTTATAGTGGGTTTGTTACCGAGAATGAACCCCTATTTTTTGAATCTGATGAAATTGACGTACATCAGGGCTTTTTTGAGTGGAAACCAATAAATTCCCCAAAATTGAATGCGACCCTAAGACTAGGAAGACAAGAAATTGGATATGGTTCATCTCGTTTGATAGGCATTAGAGAAGGTCCAAACATGAGACGTTCATTTGATATGGCTCGCCTAGTGCTTCGCAAGAAAAATACTTCATTCGATGTGATGTATGGAAAAGAGGTTAACATTTCGCCCAATAGTTTCGATAATAGGTCTAATATTTTAAAAAAGGACGGACCAAACCCAAGTTTATGGGGAGTCTACCACAGACGTCCGTTTTTGAAGGATTTTGGAAAATTAGATGTGTACTATTTTGGTTTTCATTCCAATTTCTCCCGCTTTAATGATGTTTCAGGCAAAGAATTGAGTCACTCTATAGGTGTTCGATCCTATAGCATTAAAGGTAGATTTTCATACATCACCGAAATTATATTGCAATGGGGCGATCTAAATAACAATAGTATTTTTGCCCACAACTTCGAAACCGATTGGAAATATGTACTTATTGACAAAGGATGGAAACCTACAATAGGAATTAGGATTGATTGGTCCAGTGGCGATAGAACCGCAGAGGATGGAAAAATTGGAACGTTTAACCCAATCTTCGTAAATCCTGCTATCTATAGTTTAGCCGCTGTAAATACACCAGCCAACATAACAAGTCTGCACCCTTCATTTGAATTTTATCCTACAGATGGTTTGAGAGTGTTTATAGACTATGCGTTTTTCTACAGAACTCAATCAAATGATGGACTCTACGCACCGCCTCGGTTTTTAAGTAGAGAAGCAAGTGGTATCGATACAAAACATATTGGAGATGTTTTTGGCTTACAGATTTCATATGAGTTTAACCGCAACATATCTTTCGACTTACGAAGTTCATATTTTATTGCAGGTCAATTTATCAAAGCAACGGGCGAGTCTGAAAACACATTTTTCATCGCTCCTACCATGAGCTTAAAGTTCTAAAACAGAACAGTAAGTAAAAAAAACACGCCATACTTCAATATAAAAAGATATAGCGATTTGGGTGAATACTCGAAAGTTTATTGAAACTATTGATAAAAAATGATTCTTGAATGCCTTTAATAACTTACAAGTTCAAATAATAGGATTTATAGTTAATTGATATTTGACGATGAAAAAAGATGAAATGTTGTACCTATGTTGTACCCAAACAAAATTCTATAGGAGGTACGTACGTTTTTTGTTTATCACATACTATGTTTAAAGATATTTCTAAAGACGACTCTCAATTTTGTAAACTAGATTTTTAGTCTAGCAGTAAAAGACTCTTCAATGGGCTTTTTCAGATTTCATTCAACTTTTTCAAAAAATTTGTTACTTTCTTAGAGCATCTGGAAGGGTTAACGGAATGGAAAGCTAAAATTGGGGATTGTCTCCAAGAATTTTGTTAAAGAAGCTCTTTTTCTGAAATGTAGCTTTTTGCGGAATGTAGGGAAATGTGCTGAGTGGGTTGTAAATGATAAATTTGATGAAAATTAAAAAAAGGCTACATTTAGTCGGTAAAGGGTTACAATTCTATTTATACAACTTCAAAGAGTTTTGACTATACTTTTTTGATTTGTTGTTTTGTTATAAGTTTTTTTACCTCAAAATTTTATTAAATTTGAGTCATGAGAAAATCCTTTTCTAAGTGCATTAATATCATAAGCATACTTTTGGTATTACTCATTCAATCTTGCAAAAAGGATAAAAGTAATTCTCTAGAAGGTATGGGTTGGGTTGAAACAAAAACCTTTTTACAAGGTGCAAAAGCAAATGACCAATATGCGATGCTAAGAGAGAAACCAGCGCACCAAGTAAAGGTTGACGGTTTTTTTATTGACATTACTGAGGTTACAAATAAACAATTTAAAGCCTTTGTAAATGCAACAGGATATCTAACTATCGCTGAACGTAAAATTGATTGGGAAGAAATGAAAACACAATTGCCAAAGGGTTCACCATAACCTCATGACTCTTTATTGCAACCTGGTAGTTTAATTTTTAATGAAAACGCTAATACTGTAGTAAATATGAAAAATTATTCTCAATGGTGGACGTGGAAAATTGGTGCAAATTGGAAGCATCCTCAAGGACCAGAATCTTCAATTGAAGGTCAAGACAACTACCCTGTTGTTCACATTGCTTATCAAGATGCCTTAGCTTATTGCCAATAGGCAAATAGAAGGCTACCTACCGAAGCAGAATGGGAATCCGCGGCTCAAGGAAAAATACTGATGCAATTTTCACATGGGGAAACAACCCACAGTTATTAGATGCAAAAGCAAATATATGGCAAGGTACCTTCCCGACAGTTAATGAACCACTGGATGGTTTTGAATATATTGCACCAGTAAAATCTTATGAGCCTAATTCTATTGGATAGTATGATATGTCTGGGAATGTCTGGGAGATAACAAGTGATTTTTTTAACACTAATTACTATAAGACATTAAAAAGTAAAAAGGTCATTGTAAATCCGAAAGGAGCATCAACAACTTATACACCTTCTAACCCTTATGCAATAGAACATATAATCAAGGGTGGTTCAGTTCTATGCAATGCTTTATATTGCGCAAGTTACAGAATCTCCGCAAAGATGGGTATTAGTCCTGACTCTGCATCTGATCATACCGGATTCAGGACTGTTACATCAATAGATTAATATTTACGAAAGTATGTTTATAAAGAATTAAAAGGCTTCTAATTACCTTTAAAAACGAATTAAAGACTTTCTGCTTAAATTTTACAAATTTAATTATTGTAAAAATTTTCTTCTTAAATCCTCTACCTGAATATCATCAATCGGTATCATTTCGCCTAAGGAAGCACCCATCACTAACGATTTAGCACTAAATTCAGCTACTTCTAAATAATCAAATGTTTGAAGAAGTTCATCCCCTGTTACCATTACAGAATCGTTCTCAATGATAACTGCGGTTGTATTGTTCAAAATAACTTCTTGATTTTTGTTCGTTTTAAAATGACTACCATAGCTCAGAGATGGAATATCCTGTAAAAAAATCCAACTTTCAGGTATGGTTCTTACATCTAGATATTTCCTAGTTACGGCAAAAGCCATTAAATACGGTGGCTGTGTCATGATGATGGAATTTACCTTCGGATATTTCTTATAAATTTCTTGATGTATCCAAGTTGCTCTACTAGGAATTTTTCCTTTTTCTCTTTTACCATCTTTAATTTGCACAATGTCTTCAATAGAAATATTCCATCGATTTCTATTGGTTGGAGTTATTAAAAAATCATTTCCCCTCCAACGAATTGATACCGTACCATAAGAACCTATCATTAAACCTTGTTCACAAGCTCTTTGGACTATTTTGCATATTTTTAGACGCTTTTCACGTTCGTCGGATGGATGAGTGGTGCCATCCATTTCTGGTCTCAATGCAGGTACCTGCGATTCAAATTCTTGAATCTGAAGATCCGTTAAATATTTGGGTTCTCCAATTTGTGAACCATAACTAATCGTACAAGCTGACAATTCTAAGGCCTCAAAGCGCTGGAAAGCGTCATCTAAACAGGAACCACCCAAAACTGTTCCATGATTTTCCATGATAACAGCTTTGAATCCTTTTTTAAACTCTTGCGCAATAACTTCACCTAATTTTTCACTTCCAGGAAGCTCATATTTGGCATAACCAATAGGTCCACAAATGTGTTTTGCCTGAGAAATAACATTTGTATTTGGGATTTTTCGAACAATACTAAAGGATACAAGAGCCGGCGGATGGGCATGAATTATAGACTTAATATCAGGTCTTACCCTATAAATGGCTTTATGAAATGGAAATTCAGAAGACGGTTTATGCTTTCCAATAACAGATTCATCCTTTTTTACACATACGATATCAGAAGCTCTTAAAGATCCCTTGTCTATTGCGGATGGCGTTACCCATATATCACCATTTTCGTCTATGATAGATATATTACCCCCTGATGTGGTTGTCATACCTCTTTTATAAATTCGGCTTATAATTTTTGTAATCTGATCTCTTGGATGTACAAGTGTCATTTTATTAAGTTTTAAAGAGTTTTCAAATTAGTTTATTTAAAATAGAAAACTCATAATATGCAAAGAAGCAATTTCTTAAGATAATTTTTGATGTATTTTATGATTCGGAAAGTCTTCAATTCTCTCACAACAAATCTGTTCCATAACTTGTTGTAATTCTGTCTTTAAAAGTGAAATTGTGTGATCGCCTCCTGCTTTACCCAATGCAGATACACCATACATGAAGGAACGTCCTAAAAACGTAAAGTCTGCGCCACTCGCTAATGTTCTGGCAATATCGGGACCAGAGCGTAAACCACTATCCATCATAACTTTAATTCTCTTTCCATACTTATCGGCAATTCTCGTTAATGGCTTTATAGACGCTTCACCTGCATCTAATTGTCTTCCACCATGGTTAGAAACTATGATACCATCCAAACCTAAATTAATAGCTTTCTCGGCATCGACTTCATTTGCAACACCCTTTAGGACTAATTTTCCTTTCCACATATCTCGGATAGGTTTTATCTTTTCTTCATTTAGCCTACCAGAAAAAGTATCATCCATAAATTTACCTAACTGTTTTAAATCCAATCCTTTTGGCATATATGGCTTTAAAACTTCAAAACTAGGAATCCCATACTTTAAAGTTTCCAAACTCCAATGTGGTCGTCCAAAGGCTAGTAAAATATTTGTTAGATTCATTTTTGGTGGCATTGCTAATCCATTTCTAATATCTCTTGGACGAAACCCAAAAGTGGGCACGTCAGAAAGTATAACCAGCACCGGACATTCAGCGGCTTCCGCTCTTTTTATAATATCGTCTCTTAATTTGTTTTCCGTTGGATGATATAGTTGAAACCACGCTCTACCTTCAGTAAGTTCTGCAGCTCTTTCTATACTTGATGTTGTAACTGTACTTAATATGAAAGGAATATTATGATTAAAAGCTGCCTTAGCTAAAATTTCAGGAGAGTTGGGCCACATAAGACCTTGTAGACCTATCGGAGCTATGCCAAATGGGGCATCATATTGATGTCCAAAAAGTTCGGTTTTCATACTAGAACCGGTATGCTTACTTAGATAATACGGAAGCAATTCTACATTTCTAATTTCCGCAGTATTTTTGTGAAGATTTACGTCTTCATTACAACCACCATCCAAATATTCGAAGGCAAACTTTGGTATTTTTTTCTTAGCTCTATTGCGTAAATCGTTAATTGATGGATATTTTGTATTGTATGACATAACTTTAGAAATTATTCTTTTCGTTCGTATTTTTAATTCTTCTTGGATCTGATCGATTAGCGCTATTTTCTAATCTTATACAATCTTCACTATTTAGGTCAGATTCTAGAAACTGCCATTTGGTAAAAAGTGCCTTCTTCGCAGCTTGATAAACTAGTTCTGCAAATTCTTTTTCATCTAGCATAAACTCCAAATTATTCAGTATAACTTTAAAGTTCGATACCCATAAAGAGCAATAAAGCAAAAACAAATAAAAGGTAGTATGAATGATACATTAACCGCTGCAAATGATCCTACGGTCTCTATATCGATAATTAATCCTTGTAAAATAGGCATTAGGGCACCACCAACTATCGCCATGACTAAACCAGCCGCACCTAGCGTAGAATCTTCTTCACTTAAACCTTGAAGTGCAATGCCATATATCGTTGGGAACATTAATGACATAAATGCCGATGTGGCAATAAGACAATACAATCCTATCATACCTTCGATCAGTATAACACCTAGCATAGTTGTCATAGCGCAAAGTGCAAATATCATTAGTAGTTTTTTAGAATTTACATATTTCATTAAAAACGTACTTATAAAGCGACTTGATAAAAATATGACCATAGCCAAAATATTATAATTCTGAGCTGTCGCCTTTGTGATTCCTAAATTATCTGCATACTGTATAATAAACGTCCAACACATAATTTGCGCAGCAACATAGAATAGTTGCGCAAAAACACCTTCCCTGTACTTTGCGTTTTTTACCAATCTTTTGAATGAATGTAATGCAGAGCCTTGGCCTTGATTTTTAGCTCGCTTAGGCATTTTTGAGACTAAAATGACTATGAACATTAAGATTACCACAGCACCTAGAATCACATAAGGGTTTCTTATAATTGCCAAATCGTGTGTTCTAATTAGAGCTTTTTGAGCATCATCTAAAGCAGTAAAAATTAATTCACCCATTTCGTTCCTTTTATCAGAATCTAGTGTTGATAGTATAAATTTTGATGCAACGAACATTCCAAAAAGCGAACCAATAGGGTTAAAGGCTTGAGCAAGATTTAATCGCCTAGTCGCAGTGCGCTCATCACCCATTGATAAAATGTAAGGATTTGCTGTAGTCTCTAAAAAAGCGAGACCAAAGGTCAAAATATATAAAGACCCTAAAAAGAATACAAAGACCTCATACTTTGCCGCTGGGAAAAATAACAATGCACCGAATGCGTATAATGCAAGACCTAAGAGAATTCCTTTTTTATAACTGTATTTTCTAACAAAAAGTGCTGCGGGAATGGCCATAGTCGCATATCCACCATAAAAAGCAAATTGATCTAACGCTGCTTTTGCCGTAGATATTTCCATAACGGTAGCAAAAGCTGCTACCATAGGATTA
>NZ_CAKZYF010000055.1 GCF_937884665.1 uncultured Allomuricauda sp.
ATCCACCTTTTTTGCCCCAAATCTTACCATGAACTTAACCTACTTATGCTATGGCAATACTAAAGTAGGTTTGCAGGTTACCTTATCGTTAAAAACCCGACAATAAGCACGTTTCATCGACGAAATGCACGCATGTGGTCATTGCGAATCAGTATGCTAATACGCTCTTTCGTTCTTGCCTTCATAAAAATTGATGAAAGCTTTGTTTACAACCTTATTCCCTCCTGGAGTGGGGTAATCTCCGGTAAAATACCAATCGCCCAGATTTTTAGGACAGGCAGTATGTAAGCTATCGATACTTTGATAAATAATATCCACCTTGGCTTTAATATCCGGAGGACTTAAAATATCCGCTATCTTTTGTGATACTTCATCCGAAGTGAAAGGTGCATAGAATTCTTTGACATGGTTAACAACTTGGGCATCTTTGCAGCCTATTTGAAGAAGACATTTTTTATAGATTGCCTCAACCTGAGAGAGAGTACCCCTTTCTTCATGAAGGGCCAGGGCCGCTTTAAAAGCAACAAAATCTTCCAATTTGGCCATATCTATACCATAACAATCAGGATAACGAATCTGGGGAGCGGACGATACCACTACTATTTTTTTGGGAGAGAGCCTATCCAGAATTTTCAAAATACTCTTCTTTAGTGTCGTACCGCGTACAATACTATCATCTATGATTACCAGGTTATCGTTTGGTTTTACAGATCCGTAGGAGATATCATACACATGGGTTACTAGATCGTCCCGGCTACTATCTTGCGTAATGAAAGTCCTCAGCTTGGCATCTTTTATGGCCACTTTTTCGATACGGGGCCTTACCTCTAGAATTTTTTTGAGCTTTTCACGGGTAATATTTTGTCCCAAGGAAAGTATTTGTTCTTCCTTTTTCCGGTTCAGATAGTTTTGGGCCTCTTTTACCATACCCATAAAAGAAGTTTCCGCTGTATTGGGAATATAGGAAAAGACGGTATGGGCCAAATCTTGGTCTATGGCCTTGAGTATTTGTGGAAACACCAATTTCCCCAGCATTTTTCGCTCTTGATAAATCTCTTGGTCACTTCCCCTGGAAAAATAAATACGCTCAAAAGAACATGCTTTTCTTTCCGTGGGCGCTATTATTTCTTCGAGATGAACCTTTCCTTTTTTCTTGATGATAATGGCATGTCCAGGATCCAATTCCT
Organism: uncultured Allomuricauda sp.; assembly: GCF_937884665.1. Taxonomy (GTDB): domain Bacteria; phylum Bacteroidota; class Bacteroidia; order Flavobacteriales; family Flavobacteriaceae; genus Flagellimonas. Next base: position 1,188 of record NZ_CAKZYF010000055.1, read on the forward strand.
TGACCGAATTGTAGGGAACGTTAAAAACGGTCTGTATGGCCGGTCTTTCTGAAGCAACCACAACAATTTCTTCATCTTTGTAAAAGTATGCAGGACGAATTCCGGCAGGGTCTCTAAAAACAAAGGCGTCCCCATGCCCCAAAAGACCGGCCATTGCATAACCGCCATCCCAGTTTTTGGAAGATTTCCTTAAAATCTTGGCTACATTGAGCCGTTTCGCGATTAAAGGGGAAGCCTCTCTTTTGTTATACCCTTCTTTTTTGATGTCCTTGTAAATTTTGGCCACCGCATCGTCCAGAAAGTGACCAATTTTTTCCATCACGGTAATCGTATCGGCCATCTCTTTGGGATGTTGCCCCAATTCGACCAAATTGCCGAACAACTCATTCACGTTGGTCATGTTAAAGTTACCAGCAACAATAAGGTTTCTGTGCATCCAATTGTTTTGTCGAAGAAACGGGTGTACGCTCTCAATACTGTTCTTGCCAAATGTTCCATAGCGAACATGCCCCATTAAAAGCTCGCCGATATAGGGAATGTTACGTTTTTGGGCCTGGACATCGTCTTCAAACTCGGGATGTTTTTCAAGAACACTGTTGACGCGATCATTGATTTGGGCAAAAATGTCTTGAATTGGCTGTTGTTGAGCAGAACGAACACGGCTCATATAACGCTCACCGGGGTTCATGTCCAGTTTTATACTGGCAAATCCAGCACCGTCCTGCCCTCGGTTGTGCTGTTTCTCCATCATGAGGTACATTTTGTTCACACCGTAGAAGGCCGTACCGTACTTTTCCTTGTAATACTCCAGGGGTTTGAGCAAACGGATAAGGGATATTCCGCATTCGTGCTTAATGGGATCGCTCATAAAAAAACCAAATAAAAAGCCCTGAATTTCTCAGGGCCGTGTTTATGTTAACTCAATATTGAATTGCGTCAATTCCTTGAACTGCAACAATCGCTTTTCTACCTCATCACTATTCAACTCCAACATGCGTTCCGTACCAAAACGTTCTACGCAAAAGGAAGCTAAATTGGATCCTTGTATTATCGCGTTTTTCATACTTTCGAATGAGATGTTCTCCACTTGGGCCAAATATCCGGAAAAACCTCCGGCAAAAGTATCTCCCGCCCCTGTTGGATCGAATACTTCTTCCAAAGGAAGAGCTGGAGCAAAAAAGATATTTTCTTTATGGAATAGAAGTGCCCCGTGCTCACCTTTTTTTATGACCACATATTTGGGACCCATTTCCTGGATTTTGGCCGCTGCCCTTACCAAGGAATGTTCCTTGGTGAGCTGACGTGCCTCTTCATCATTTATGGTGATAACGTCAATTAATTTAATAACGTGTATCAATTCGTCCCATGTGTTATCCATCCAAAAATTCATGGTATCCAAAACGGTAAGTTTTGGTCGTTTCGCCATCTGTTCAATTACACGTAGTTGTATATTCGGATGGAGATTTCCCAACATAACCACATCAGCATCCTTAAAATCATCTGGTACAATGGGGTCAAATTCGGCCAAAGTGTTCAATTCCGTAACTAAAGTATCTCGAGAATTAAGGTCGTTGTGGTATTTTCCCTTCCAATAAAAGGTTTTCCCTCCTGGAACGATATCAACACCCGAAATATCAATTTGTCTATCTTTTAAAATATCAAGGTACGCTTGCGGTAAATCTTCCCCTACCACAGAAACAACTCCTGCTTCCACTTTAAACTGACTTGCTGCCAGACCGATAAATGTAGCGGCGCCTCCCAAAATCTTTCCCGTTTTCCCGAAAGGGGTCTCAATTTCGTCAAAAGCGATTGTGCCCACAATCAATAATTTGCCCATTTTCAAAAATTTGCTGCAAATATACGGTTACCTACGGCATTTAGAACTAGGAAAGACATATTTGCAGAAGCTCGTCTTTTTTATCATTATTTTCTTCCAAAATCTGCCGGTATTTCTCCCCAAGCCTTGGTCTCCCATTTCACCAACCTGGTGTTATAGGAATGATTTTTTAACCATCCTTCTGCCCGGGCTATTAAACGGAACAACTCTTCATTCTTTTCGGTTTTTTTAAGTTTGGTCCCACACTTTTTTTTCTTTACCCACCCCATTGCTATTTTGGAGTCTGAATATAAAAAACGGTCACTTTTTTTGTTCTTCAAGAATGCAAGGCCATGCACAATGGCCAAAAATTCGCCAATATTATTGGTGCCTTGCTCAAAAGGGCCCTGTTTGAAAAGAACTTTTTTTGATTTGGTATCTACCCCTTGATATTCCATTTTTCCAGGATTTCCGCTGGAGGCCGCATCAACCGAAATAGAGTTGAAATTAGGAGTCCCGATTCGGTCCAGGTCTTTTGCGGATAGGGGTTTCTTTTTGGTGCTTTTTCCTTTGTAGTCCTTATATTCCCCTTTGTAAGCCACTTTTGCTTCGATAAAATGGGGAAATGCCATGTACTGAGCACCTTTAAAACCTTCAATTTGTGCTTTGCAGTCATTCCAAGATTCATAAATCCCTGGTTTTTTACCCTTCCAGACGACGTAATACTTTTTAGTTTTCGCCATTTTGAAGGTTTAGTAGTTTTTCGATGATCTTGGGAAAATGTTCATATTCAAGTTCGTGCACCTTTTGGGCTATGGTTTCCACACTGAAGGCGGGTTCGATCGTAACTTTGACCTGATGAATTATTGCTCCTTCGTCATAATTTTCATTTACATAATGAATGGTGATTCCCGTCTCTTGCTCTCCGTTGTCCTTAACGGCTTGGTGAACCCGGTTTCCGTACATGCCTTTTCCACCATATTTGGGCAAAAGTGCTGGATGTAGGTTAATGATTTTTCCAGGGAAGGCGCGAACCATGTCCAAAGGTATTTTCCAAAGGAAACCTGCTAGCACGATCATATCCAAATCAAGTGCTTGTAATAGTCTGAGTACAGAGTCAGACCCAAAAAAGGCCTTTTTAGTAAAATAGAAAGCTGGGATGGATAATTCCTCAGCGCGATCCAGGACCTTTGCCATTTTTTTATTGCTCAAAAAGGCCACTACCTTTACGGTTTCAATACCCTTAAAATAGGTAGTAATATGCTCTGCATTTGAACCGTTTCCTGAGGCGAGAACCGCTATTCGTTTAATCAAAGTACAAACTGCTTTTAATTGATTATATTGAAAAGGCTAAAGTAACCTTCTCATTTGTAAGATGTTTGATTTGCGGACATTTTATCGACAAATGGTGTATTTAATCCAAAGTTTTATATTTTTGCCAACGATTTAAATTTTAAAACCAATATTATTATGTCAGACATTGCATCAAGAGTTAAGGCTATCATCGTTGATAAACTAGGTGTTGATGAAAATGAAGTTGTTGCCGAGGCAAGCTTTACCAACGATTTAGGCGCGGATTCCTTGGACACCGTCGAGCTTATCATGGAGTTTGAAAAAGAATTTGACATTCAAATACCAGATGATCAAGCTGAAAATATTGCAACTGTAGGTCAAGCTATCAGCTACATAGAAGAAGCTAAATAATTATATGATATTTTACCAAATCATGTAAATTATCCATGTGATAAATATCGCATGGATAATTTTTTTTTAATTTAGGTATGTAAGGGTAAATCAAGGTTCAATGCAGTTAAAGCGTGTAGTAGTTACTGGAATGGGTGCGTTGACCCCCATAGGTAACAATTTAAAAGCGTATTGGGAAGGACTAGAGAACGGCGTAAGCGGTTCGGCCCCGATAACTTATTTTGATACTGAAAAATTTAAGACAAAGTTCGCTTGCGAGCTCAAAGGATATAATCCCCAAGACTTTTTTGACAGAAAAGAAGCTCGAAAACTGGACCGTTTTGCGCAGTACGCCCTGGTTTCATCCGATGAGGCCATCGCGGATTCTGGGATTGATCTCGAACACTTGGACAAGTTCCGGGTGGGAGTGGTCTGGGGTGCGGGAATAGGTGGTTTGGAAACCTTTCAGAATGAAGTTATTGGATATGCGCAGGGAGACGGTACTCCAAGATTCAACCCGTTCTTTATCCCAAAAATGATTGCCGATATCGCCCCGGGGAACATTTCCATAAAGCATGGATTTATGGGTCCTAACTATACCACGGTATCTGCCTGTGCATCTTCTGCCAATGCACTGATAGATGCCCTAAATTACATCCGATTGGGTCATTGTGATGTTATTGTAACAGGAGGAAGTGAGGCCGCTGTGACCATTGCCGGTATGGGAGGTTTCAATGCGATGCATGCGCTCTCCACACGAAATGATAGTCCTGAAACAGCATCTAGGCCTTTTGACGCTACAAGGGATGGTTTTGTCTTGGGTGAAGGGGCGGGAGCCCTCATTCTAGAGGAATATGAACATGCCAAAGCCCGTGGGGCTAAAATTTATGCCGAAGTCCTGGGAGGAGGTCTTTCAAGTGATGCGTACCATATGACCGCTCCTCATCCCGAAGGTATTGGGGTTGTTCGGGTAATGGAGAACTGCTTGGAGAACGCGGGGCTGAAACCTGAAGATGTGGATGCCATAAACACACACGGAACATCCACCCCATTGGGAGATGTTGCAGAATTGAAGGCAATTTCAAAGGTCTTTGGAAATCACGCGCCGAACATCAACATCAATTCAACAAAATCCATGACAGGACATTTACTGGGGGCCGCTGGCGCCATTGAAGCTATTGCTTCAATTTTAGCTATCGAGCACAGTACGGTTCCACCAACCATAAACCATAGCGTTGTGGATGAAGAAATCGATGCCTCTCTCAATTTGACCCTGAACAAAGCCCAAAAGCGGGATGTAAACATAGCCATGAGCAATACCTTTGGTTTTGGGGGCCATAATGCTTGCGTGTTGTTCAAAAAAATAGGATAGAAAGCGATACGATGAAATTAACGTCAAAAATATTCCATTCCCATCCAAAAACGGATGGGGATTTTTTTTTGGCGATAAAACAAATTCTCGGGTTTAAACCGAAAAAATTGGAAATATACCGCAGGGCCTTTCTCCATAGGTCCATGAACCTGAAGGATGAAAAAGGCAATCCAAAAAACTACGAGAGGCTTGAATTTTTGGGAGACGCTATGCTCGGGACCATCATCTCAAAACATCTTTATAAAGAAGTGCCCGAAGGAGATGAGGGGTATTTGACCAAAATGCGCTCCAAGGTAGTGAGCCGTAAACATTTGAACGAGCTCGGAAAAGATTTGGGATTGTTACAGCATGTAGAAAGCAGAATCCCAAAATCCCATTTTGGCGAAAACATCCATGGTAATGTGTTTGAAGCCCTGGTGGGGGCAATCTACCTGGATAGAGGATACTCGTATTGTGAAAAGTTCATAAATGAACGGGTAATTCAACCCTACGTAGACATTGAGCAGTTGGAAGGTAAGGTAATTAGCTACAAAAGTCTGGTGATAGAATGGTGCCAGAAGCAAAAGAAACCCTTTAACTATGAAGTTTACGAGGATACCGGAAATGATGAATACAAGCACTTTGCCGTAAAGTTGACCATTGGGAGCAAAATCATGGCCAAAGCACGGGCCACTTCCAAAAAAAAGGCAGAAGAAAAAGCATCAAAAAGAGCTTATTTTGCACTTCAAGGTCGTATGGGTCCTCAAGAGCATTAAAAAAACGCAAACTCAAACGTTTTCGTGAACTTTTCACTACCGTTGATTCCCAGATAGCTAGGCTGTAAAACGTATTAAGAGTATATTTACCGCTCGTGTGAAACGCATGTCAGCCACCTATAAAATATCAGAGGCTTATTATGAAAATGACTTTCAGCTAATTGCCATCCATAGTGGAATGGAAGACTTTTCTTTGGCCTATTTCCTAAACCGAAATTGTAGTTTGTATTTAAGGCGAACCGAAAAAGACCTGCAAGGGGAACGTTCCGTAATGTTTTCCATATTTGATTGGACGGATTTACAAACGGATAGTTATTGGGTGCTGTTTTCCAATATGTTTGAAGAAGAAGTTGGAATTTCCGAAGGGTTTTTCACAAATGATGTCTCAATAAGGACCAGTTTTTTAGTGCCAGAACAGAAAGAAGTGGATTATTTTCTGAAAATAGACTCAGAAAATAAATCGCTGGTTAAAAATACGGTCAAAGCGATAAATGACCTGCCTCGGGTTGTAACTGCCTACGCTTTGGATACAACCAAATTAAAATCAACAAGCAACTTAATCTATTAATGATGCCAACAAGAAAAAAGACCAAGATTGTAGCAACACTTGGACCTGCCACCAGTAAAAAGGAAACCTTAAAGAAGATGATGTTGGCGGGAGTTGATGTGTTCCGAATCAATTTTTCCCATGCGGCGCATGATGATGTCGCAGAGCGTATCAGGATTATCAGGGAGCTCAATGAAGAGTTGGAGACCAACACCGCAATATTGGCTGATCTCCAAGGCCCCAAGTTACGGGTAGGTGTCATGGGAGGGGAGGTAGTAGTCTCCCCCGGCGATAGGGTTACGTTTGTTACTGGCGAACCCTTCGATGGCAATTCGGAACGTGTTTTTATGAACTATGCGAACTTTCCCTTGGATGTTAAGCCAGGAGAACGCGTGCTATTGGATGATGGAAAGCTGATTTTCGAAGTAAAGTCCACTAACGGAAAAGATGAAGTACAGGCAGAAGTAATACAAGGCGGCCCCTTAAGGTCAAAAAAAGGAGTCAATTTACCTAATACGGACATTTCGCTTCCTGCATTGACCGAAAAGGACATAGGCGACGCCGTATTTGCCATAACCCAGAAAGTGGATTGGATTGCTCTTTCTTTTGTAAGACATAGTCAAGATTTGATTGACCTTCAGAATCTTATCAACCAACATTCGGAACATAAAATTCCCATAGTTGCCAAAATTGAGAAACCAGAGGCTGTCAACAACATTGATAAAATTGTGGCGTATTGTGATGGGCTCATGGTTGCACGGGGCGATTTAGGTGTGGAAGTGCCCGCTCATGAAGTACCTCTAATCCAAAAGCAGCTGGTACTACGAGCTAAAAAGGCAAGAATACCGGTAATAATTGCCACACAAATGATGGAGACTATGATTACCAGCCTAACACCGACCCGTGCTGAGGTCAATGATGTCGCCAACTCCGTCATGGATGGTGCGGACGCTGTGATGCTTTCGGGAGAGACATCCGTAGGTAATTATCCAATACAGGTTATTGAGAAAATGTCCAGTATTCTGGTTAGTGTAGAAGGTTCCAATCTTATCAATGTTCCGCAGACACCCCCACATATCAAGACTAAACGGTACATCACCAAGTCGGTATGCTATCATGCGGCACTGATGGCCAATGAAATCCAAGCGAAAGCCATTTCTACACTTACCAATAGTGGGTATACTGCTTTTCAGATTTCTGCTTGGAGGCCCAGCGCACATATTTTGGTGTTTACTTCCAATCGGCGAATTCTAAACCAACTTAATTTATTATGGGGAGTTAAAGCCTTTTTTTACGATAGGTATGTATCGACAGATGAGACCATTGAGGATGTAAACAATATTGCTTGTAAAAAGGGGTTCTTGGATGTCGGAGATATGCTTATCAGTCTGGCGGCCATGCCCATTAAAGATAAAGGAATGGTCAATACCTTACGAGTCACTGAAATTGAGCACTGCCCAATTTGACGAATTCTAAGCTACTTCCCTCTCAAAAGCGATGAAGTTGACAACCTTGCCTTTGGTATTAAAGATAGGCTGACCTTTGATCCAACAATTGTAAGTGGTTCCGTTTTTACGGTAGTTGGTTATTGTAGCTTCAAAAGGGACCAAATCTTTAATCGCTTTTGAGATGTATTTAGAAGTATCCTGACATGTCTTTTCTCCTTGGAACATCTTAGGTTTTCTCCCAATGATTTCTTCCGGGGAATAACCGTTCATGGGAAATATATTTTGAGTAGCATATACGATGTTCAACTGAGGATCAGTGACCACAACAACATGTTCCTTGTCCAAAATTTCATTTTTAAAAGAAACTGTACTTTTCCAGTTCTGTATTTTGGCCAGGGAATCAAGTCCGTTTACATCTTTAAGGCTTTTACATACCTTATTGAAATGTTGAGCGTATATATCGAGCGCGCTTAGAGGATAGCTGTTAATTTCCTGGCTACCGTAAAATTTGGAGAGCGCTTCATCGTAAAATTTGGTCTTTTCCATATTCAATACTATAAAAAGTTTGATTTCCATAGAAATCTAAATAAAACATTAACATTTCTGTTTAACCATTTAGACAAAAGAAGAGGTATAATCGATGTAAGTGTCAACAATAAATGGAGACAAACCATCATAAAATCAGGGTTTTAAGTAAGGTTAAACAAAACGGCACATGGCATGTTATACGAATTTAAAGACTCAAAATTAGGCTCCATAATCGGTTTTACCGACAGAATCCAAACCAGTTTGGGGGACTTTTCGGTGACCGAGCATACCATTAAGTTCTTGTGGAATAGAAATAATAAACCTGTCAATTTTCATGTGGACAACGTTCCTGTTCACCTGGAGCCTGATCAGTTGACCACCGTTACCTATTTACATAAAGTTTCGTTTTCCAAAACAGGACTCCCATTGACCGGGATTCTCTTTAATAGGGAGTTTTACTGTATATCGGATCATGATAGCGAGGTATCTTGCAATGGAATTTTATTTTTTGGCACTCAGGACCTGCCCATCATCACCATAAAAGAAGAACAAAAACGAAAGTTTGGATTGTGGTATGAAGTTTTTACCGAAGAGTTTGCCACCCCGGATGCAATTCAAGGCGATATGCTCCAAATGCTCTTAAAAAGGTTGATAATCATGAGTACTCGTTTGGCCAAAGAACAGCTCTTGGTAACGAATTTGGATAACGAACAAATTGATATCATCCGGAAGTTCAATTTTTTGGTGGACCTACATTATAAGACAAAAAGAAAAGTGAGTGATTATGCCGAATTATTGTTCAAATCCCCGAAAACCCTTTCTAATCTGTTTGCCTTGTACAACCAAAAACCTCCGCAACAGATTATCTTGGACCGTATCGCTTTGGAAGCCAAAAGGATGATGCACTTCACTGAAATGCAAAACCAAGAAATTGCGTATGAATTGGGCTTTAATGACCCTGCCCATTTCAGTAGGTTTTTCAAAAAAATGACCCGTATGACCCCCTCAGAATATCGAAAAAACAAACAGATCACTACTTAAGGGAAATTTAGGCAAGTTGTCGGGAAATTACTGCTAACACCCATCTGCCCATTCGCTGCATCTTTGTGCCGTACTAAAAAAAACAGAGATGAAAGTAGCGGAAAAATCAGTTTTTACTTTAAAATCAATTTTTGGGAGAACGGAGAAATCCAAAACCAATTCCGTTTTATCATCAACACCTTGTGAGCAAAGGCAACCTCACGATTTCTATTGTGATGCCGAAAAACCCTTTGTTTCAAGCATTCAATTTTAATAATAACACATCTAAAACAATTTGTACTATGAGCAATTTTAATGTACCAAAACGAGAAGAAGTAAGTAGCAATAATCAAGCGTTATTCGACAATTTGGAAAAAGCGGTCGGTTTTGTTCCAAATCTGTATGCGACCTACGCACATTCAGAAAATGCTTTGGGAAACTACCTGACGTTCTCAAACGCAAAGACATCCTTGACCGCAAAACAAAAGGAAGTGGTGAATTTGGCAGTAAGCCAGGTAAATGAGTGTATATACTGTTTGTCCGCGCATACCGCGATAGGTAAATTGAACGGTTTCACAGATGATCAAATTTTGGAGCTGAGATCGGGAAGCGCTTCATTTGACACCAAATTGGATGCCTTGGCCAAATTGGCACGAAACATTACAGAGAATAGGGGTGCCACGGACGCCGCAGTTTTGGAAAACTTCTTTGAAGCAGGATGGACCAAGGAAAACTTGATAGACACCATAGTTTTGGTAGGGGACAAGACCATTTCCAACTACATTCACAGCACGACCAAAGTACCGGTTGACTTTCCATTGGCCCAACCTTTAGAAGCAACGGTTTAACTTCTTTAAAACCGCAATTTTAAATTTTCGTTATATGAAAAATGTGATTTTATTATTTGCCCTTTTGTTTGGAGGATTTAGTGCAGTGGAAGCCCAAGATGCAATGAAGGATAAAATGGCAAAAACGATAGCTTTAGAGCAGACCATCGGAGAATTTACCCAAAAACAGATCACCGTTTCTGAAGGCACCTACGTTTTTGATATTTCAAATAATGGGGTTGGCCATGATGTAGGTTTCGTTTTGGTAAAGAAAGGTCTGGACATCAATAAGCCCGAGAACCATATTAAAACAGCTTATGTTACCCAGCCTGTACAAACGGGAACTTCCCAAACTTCAAAACCCACATTACTGGAAAAAGGGGAGTATGTATACTTTTGTCCCTTGAATCCGACCTCTTCGGACAACACCTTGTTGGTACAATAAGACGTAAGGATTTGTAGGTAAATAAAGCGCGCTCGATTACGAGCGTGCTTTTTAAGTTTTCAAATCCAAATGTGCGAAAAAAGAGGGGGCCGTACTTTTGGCCAAGTAAATGGGCCAAGCGTTTTTAAAGAGATTCGCTTCGGTTATTGCACTTTCGTAAAGAAGATAGATTCCCCCGGAAACCTGTTCAATTTCTGCTTTGGAAACATTGTGGACGTTATCCACAACCACCTCTCCCAAATAGAGCAGTAATTCCTTTTTTTGTTTTTGGATGGCTAAAAAAATCCGCTCCTGCCGAGCCGATAATTCACCTAAGGTTTTGAGTGCCCAACACCCAAAAAATACATCTTCCCGGTATATATCCGTAAGATAGTCGAAGATGGCCAACAGTTGATTTTTTCCAATTTTTCTACGACTGACATATCCCTTAAGACCAGTTATAAAACCCTCGTGTCTTTGTGCCAAGTAAGCGATACAGATATCTTCCTTGGATTTAAAGTGGCTATACAGCGTGGCTTTTGCAATGCTACATTTGCTGATAATTTCATTGATTCCCGTCGCATGGTACCCATTGGCATAAAAAAGGTCCCCTGCGGTAGTAATGATATGTTGATGGATATTCTGCTTTTGCATCCCCGCAAAATAAGGAAGAAATAATGGCTTGGACAATATTGATATCCTTAGAAATCAAACCGAAGCTGCACCGAGACGGATTCACTGGTATCAGTTTCTGCTTTTTTGTCCTTTTCCGTGTTCAGGTTGGCGAGGGAAATTCCCAAAAGGCGCACTGAATTTTCCAAAGGAGACTGATAAAGCAGTTCTTTTGCGGTTTCTAGAACAAGATTTTTATCAGCGACAAAATAGGGCAATGTTTTACTGCGGGTTTGCAAGCTAAAGTCGCTATACTTTATCTTTAAAGTAATTGTTTTTCCAGCAATCTTTGATTTTTGGAGCCGGCGTTCCAGCTCATTTGCAATATTTTCCAATTTTTCAAGCATAAATATTTCACTGCTCAAGTTTTCAGAAAATGTGCGTTCGGCTCCCACAGATTTTGGAATTCTGTGGGGTTTTACTTCACTCTTGTGAATTCCGCGGACCACATGGTAGTAATACCTCCCGCTTTTGCCGAAGTGTTGGTCCAAAAATTCCAAAGACCTTTGCTTGAGGTCGTTTCCCGTAAAAATTCCAAGTTTATACATTTTCTCAGCTGTTACTTTGCCCACGCCATAGAATTTCCGAATTTCCAGATTCTCCAAAAATGAAACCACTTCTTCAGGGTTAATGGTTTTCTGTCCGTTGGGTTTGTTCATATCACTGGCCACTTTAGCAATGAACTTGTTGATGGAAATGCCCGCGGATGCCGTAAGTCCGGTTTTTTCCAAAATCTTTTTACGGATTTCTCGGGCAATAAGCGTGGCTGAAGGGTTCCCTTTTTTGTTCTCTGTAACGTCCAAATAGGCTTCATCTAAGGAAAGGGGTTCTACCAAATCGGTATATTCAAAAAAAATACTTCGTATTTGCAGGGAAACTTCCTTATATCTGTCGAACCGCGGTTTCACAAAAATCAGTTCCGGACAGTTTTTCTTGGCAATATAACCGGACATGGCACTTCGAACACCAAACTTACGGGCTTCATAACTGGCCGCTGAAACCACGCCCCTTTTGGAACCTCCTCCTACGGCAAGAGGTTTACCTTTGAGCTCGGGATTGTCATGTTGCTCAACGGAGGCATAAAACGCGTCCATATCTACATGAATGATTTTTCGTAAGGGAAAATCCAGCGCCACCCTCAAATTTATAGCTATATTTAATACAATGCGAGATTTGGAAATTGAACGGAAGTTTTTGGTCTCTTCCGATGCTTATAAAAAAGAGGCATCTTCAAAAATCAAAATCGTTCAGGGTTTTTTGAACACACACCCAGAGCGGACCGTGCGCGTCCGTACCATGGGTGGAAGTGGGTTTTTGACCGTGAAAGGAAAATCGAATGCTTCTGGAACTTCACGTTTTGAATGGGAACGAGAGCTTACCGATAAGGAAGCGCTGGCACTGATGAAATTATGTGAACCGGGTACTATAGCGAAGTATCGCTATCGAATACATTTTGCGGATAAGATCTTTGAGGTTGATGAATTTTTGGAAGATAACCTAGGGCTTGTGCTTGCAGAAATAGAACTAAACCATGAAAACGAAGTCTTCAAAAGACCAAAGTGGCTCGGGGAAGAAGTGACCGGACAGGTCCAATATTACAATTCCAGTCTCACCCAAAAACCTTTCAAAAAATGGTGAAATATCAAGATGATTGGGCCTCAACAGGTTTGGGTATGTTCGGTTTTACCTTGGAATTGGTGACATTTTGAAGTGAAGTTTTTTTGGCGATTCCAGACACGACGGGGTAAATAAGACCAATCCCCAGTAAAATTCCACCAACTAGAAAAATGTTAATCGGGGAAACAAACAATGTTCCAGTGTTGAGAACTCCTAAAATTAGTACGGTGGACAAGGGAAATGACAAGGCCAATATATTTAGCGCCAAATCACTATCAAACGTTCTTTTCTGGTCGTCTTCCAACTCAAGTGATTCTACCGTAGAGATATGTGCATAAGGCCAAAAACTGCAAGAGCTTAATCCAAATGCGAGTAATAGCAATATGGTTTCAAGTGAATTCAGCCCAATGGAAGCTACAAACAAGCCTCCCAAAATGAACACGAGGCCAGCACGTATACTTAGCATGGAAAATACCTGGAAAAATTGTTTCCTTTTGAATTTAATACCTAGTCCAATGAACAAAAGCACTAAAGGAGTCATTATCAAACTCAATTTTTTAAGAATATCACCGAACAATACAGGTAAGGTATCCATGGTGAATCCCAGGGCCAACAATATGAGGGCTGCTCCGATAAACAGGTTGACAGGTTCTGAAACCAGCACCTTTGAAAGAGAAACAAGCTTACTGCCTTTCCTCTTTTTTACATTCCGATGGCGGTAATGCCAATTCATCGCTACGATGTAAAGACCTATCAAGACAAATACTTTATTGCCCAAATCGGCCATGGCCACTTTGGCCAGGGCATTTTCTCCAAGAAACTCCAGGACAAATGGAAAACATGAAAGGCCTGGAGCCAAGGAAGGAATCAATAATCGCGCAGTTCTATACTCTGAGGTATCCCTTGCTATTCCTAAAAGCGGGAGCATAATAGGTGTAGCTAAAAACAATAGGATGTTCAAAACCAAGGCCATTATGGGAAGAAACAGCAGGTCCCACTCAACTTCAACACCCAATAATGCTATAAAAATTGTAGCTGGTAGCGCAAGATTCAGGATAATCTTTTTGATTCCATTTAGCTCTGCCTTGGATTTTATTTTTGTTTTTAGAAGAGCGCCAATAAGAATAAAGCAGACGAACGTAATCGTTTTGTACAAACCTGAATCCATCAACCTAACCTTATACTAAAACCTTGGAAACCGCTTCGGTGAAAAGCTTCATTTCGTCCATGGTTCCCATACTGACGCGGCACCAGTCCTTATCCATAAAATGAAATGCTCGGACGCCTACTTTGAGATCGGTCATTTTTTCAAGGAAATCCTTTCCTTGCATTTCTATGGGGAAAATCATAAAACTTGTATGGGAAGGTACATATTCAAAACCCATGGAACCGAGACTCTCGTAGACATATTCCCTACATGCTGAGTTTAGGTTACGGGATTTGTCCAAAAATTCGATATCATCCATCGCGGACATTGCGGCAAAGACCGATGGATACGAAATACCCATTCCTCCACGGGTTATTTTCTGAATTTGACCTAAGGTTGATTCTTGACCCACGATATATCCGACACGTAGACCGGCCATACCGTGTATTTTGGAAAAAGTTCTGGCAATGATGACGTTTTTACCTTCATTTATCAACGATACCATACTCTTCTTTAAACCTTCGCCCATAAAGGCCAAATACGCTTCGTCCACAAAAATTGGAACCTTTTCCGAAACCCTTGAACAAAAATCGATAAGCTCCTTGTGCTCAGTGATTGTTCCGGTGGGATTATTGGGGTTGCAGATATAAACCAACTTTGTTTCAGCGTCTACTGCAGCCTCCATAGCTTTTAGGTCATGGGACCAGTCTTTTTTAAGGGGAACCGGTTTCCAAGTGGCCCCAACGGATTCTGAAACGCGGATTAAGGACATATATGCCGGGTCAGCAGAAACAACGTTTCCTCCTTTCATAAAAAGGACCATCGCGGTTTTTTCCAAAAGGTCTGAGGAACCGGGTCCCATCATAATATTATTTGAGGTTACACCTTCAAAATCAGCAATTTTGTCGATGAGTTGAAATAATTCTTTCCACGCATATCGATTTCCACCAGAGGCCGCCTTTTTAAAAGCTTCCAGAGCTTTGGGAGAAGGACCATAGGGATTTTCGTTGGCATTTAATTTCGCTGCCAAAGCTGGAAACTCCCGTCTATCTTGTATCAAATACTCTTTGAAAAAAGGACTATAAACAGCATTGCCATTTACATCTAAAGAAAGCGGGGCCTTCAGGTTTTCCGAGTAACCCAAATAGGGGGTCGCAAGTATGCCTCCGGCCGTAATGGCGCCTGTTTTCAACCAGTCTCTTCTGGAAATTGTTTTGGTGGTCATAGGTGTTCTTTTTTAAATTAGCAATCACCTCTAAATTAATGGGTTAGGAGGTTTAATCCTATAACAATTCCATAAAAATTCCAGCCACAAAATAGTAATCTTTAAAAAAAGCCATTAAAAATTGCGCTTTGATCAAGGATTATCGGGTTATTAAACAAATTAGAAAGAAGATTTGAACTGCTCCAAGAATCGGATATCATTTTCGCTGAGCAATCGAATATCCGGTATTTGATGTAACAAGAGGGCAATACGATCAATGCCCATGCCAAAAGCAAAACCAGAATAAACTTCGGGGTCAATACCACAGTTTTGAAGCACATTCGGGTCGACCATACCGCAACCCATGATCTCCAGCCATCCTGTTCCCTTGGTCATCTTGTGGTCGGTCTCCGTTTCCAATCCCCAGTAAACGTCAACCTCTGCGCTGGGTTCCGTAAATGGAAAATAGGAAGGTCTCAACCGTATTCTTGACTTTCCGAACATCTCAGAAGTAAAGTATTGAAGGGTCTGCTTTAAATCGGCGAATGATACGTCTTTATCAACATAGAGGCCTTCCACTTGATGGAAAAAACAGTGCGATCTAGCAGAAATGGCTTCATTGCGATACACGCGTCCCGGGGAAATGGTTCGGATGGGCGGTTGATGATGCTCCATATAGCGAACTTGAACGGACGAAGTATGAGTACGCAGCAAAAGGTCTGGATCGGTCTGGATAAAGAAAGTATCCTGCATGTCACGAGCGGGATGGTATTCTGGAAGATTGAGTGCTGTGAAATTGTGCCAATCATCTTCAATTTCCGGGCCTTCTGAAACATTAAAACCAATTCGGGAAAAAATACTGATGATGCGATTTTTTACCAATGAAATAGGGTGTCTGGCTCCAATCTCAACGGGCTCTCCAGGTCGGGTCAGGTCTCCATGCTTACCTGGGGTATCGGTCTGGGCCTCTACGACCTGTTTTAACGTATTCACTTTATCTTTAGCTGAGTTTTTCAGCTGATTGATGGCCTGGCCGAATTCCTTTTTTTGCTCGTTGGGGATATTGTTGAATTCGGCAAAAAAAGTATTCAAAAGCCCTTTTTTCCCTAAATATTTAATTCGGAACGCTTCTATTTCCTCTTTGGATGTTGAAGTGAACTGGTTTACTTCAGCAAGGTGTTTTTTTATGGTGTCAATCATTGGTGATTGCTTTTTCAGCGGATAAAGGTAGCAAATTGTCCTTGAAAACTTAAGGGATAGGATAATGTAGAAAAAGTACGTTAAAGAGGGACCAAAGTAAGCTAAGGCTCATTTGAACGAAGCTCTAATTCAGGTCGACACTATCAGTAAAAAAAGTAATTCCAAAAATGATAAACGCAAAAATTACTCTAGAATAATGCGTGGTATTCTTGAGATAAAACAGAGTAAAATAAGCAGAATTATCGAGGCTGGGTCAAGGTTATAGCTTATGAAAATCCCGAATGATTTTCAGCAATGGCACTAAAAAAGTCAATGTTTTTCAGTTCCTACATGCTCCATCAACCGGTTCAAGAACTGTTCTGACCTTTGGTCGGATTTTAGGGGCACTGAAAATGTCCCCAACGCCTTGGCCGAAAATCAATTTGGCGAAAACCCGGAATCAACGCAACCTAAAATCGTGGCGAAGGGATATTGTTCCCTAGAGGTTTTCCGTACCTGTTGGAGCTACTCCTTTTCCGTTTGCTTTTTTTACGAAACCTTTATTGCCCTCCTTCAGAAGTTCCCATGCTTAATTTGGAGTCGGTGCCACTTGTGCCTCTGTCGTCCATGTTATCATCGCTTGGAAGATTTTTGCTTAATTTGAAAAATTGGATATAGCTCTCAGGATTATCCACCACTCCTCGCTCAGAAATTAACTTGATGTTGATGTTTTTATTTCTGGCTTTTTCTGAAAAATCATCTAAAATTTCAATAATGTCGTTGTCCAAATAGCGCGTTTTTCTCACGTCCAGTTCAAGTTGCGAGTTTTCAGGCAAACTATCGAGTTCTTTTAATATGGCCCCTTTATTGAAAAAAGTTACTTCTTCGGCCAGGGTCATCTTAATTTTATGAGCTCCATTGCTTCTATCCTCAATATGAAGGAAATGTGAGTTTTGATAGCTTTTGATCAAAATGACCACAATCCCGACGCCAAGTCCTAGTCCAATGCCCACAAGTAAATCTGTAAAAACAATTCCCAATACCGTAACAATAAACGGGACGAATTGTTTCCATCCTAAATTGAACATGGTTTTAAAAAGTTTGGGCTTGGCCAATTTATATCCCACAATAAAAAGAATGGCCGCCAAGACCGAAAGAGGTATCATATTTAGGAGTCGCGGGATAAGAATTACGGATATAAGCAAGAAAAAACCATGTATTATCGCCGATGCCTTGGTTCTTCCTCCAGATTGAATATTAGCGGAACTTCTAACGATTACCTGAGTAACGGGCAATCCTCCCAAAAACCCAGAAACGGTATTCCCAATACCCTGTGCCATTAATTCCTTGTTGGTCGGGGTGGTCCTTTTGTAAGGATCTAACTTGTCCGTAGCTTCAACGCAAAGCAAGGTTTCCAGGCTGGCGACCAAGGCTATGGTGAACGCTGTTATCCAGACCTGTGTATTCCCAATTACCGAGAAATTGGGAAAACTGAGCAAATTCCCCATAGTTTCAATACTTTCTGGTACGGGCACCTTTACTAAATGTTCTTCGGTAATGCCCCAGGTACTGTTGCCCTGGGTGAATACAAAATAAATGATACCAAGTATTACCGCTACCAAGGGACCTTGAACCAGTTTAAAAAACTTCCCCTTTTCTGACAGCACATTATTCCACAATATTAAAATAATCATGGCCACTATGGCAATTACGGTTGCGCCATTGCTAAAATTACCGCTGATAATCCCACTTATGGTATTAAAAATCTCTGTAAAGGTATTTTCGCCATCTATTTGAAAAAATGCAAAATCTCCTTCGGGATCTTTGTCATATCCAAAAAAATAAGGAATCTGTTTCAAGATGATGATGATACCTATTCCGGTCAACATTCCTTTTATTACCGAGGATGGAAAGTAATACGCAATAACGCCCGCTTTCAATATGCTGAAAAGAATTTGGATGAGCCCACCCAAAACGACGGCTACTAGGAAATTTTCAAAACCGCCCAGCGTCCCGATGGCGGTCAGGACAATAGCCGCGAGACCCGCCGCCGGGCCACTAACCCCTATATGGGAACCGCTCAGCGAACCAACGAGGATTCCGCCGACGATTCCTGCAATCAGTCCGGAAAATAGGGGAGCACCGCTGGCAAGGGCTATTCCTAAACACAAGGGCAATGCCACAAAGAACACAACTATACTCGCAGGAAGGTCATTTTTGATATACTTGAACATAATTTCATTTAGTTTGAGCCTCCCAGGTACATACTAGGAGGTGATGATAGATTTATTTAGAGGTAGGAAGATACTATTACTTATGAAAGTCTTGGTGGGGGCAATAGAATATCTTCAATAAAATCGGAGTGGTACAATTCGTATTCTACATAAGAGTGAACTTGGAATTGAATTACCAAGGATTTGGATGGATAGGTGTTTTTCAAGAACATATCCTTTTCATCCCCTTGTTTTTCTGTTTCGTTTTCGTTGTTGTTCTCCTCTTCATTGGTATCCTTAAGCAAAACAATTTCATTGCTTTCATCCATAAGACTAAGAACGGATGGGGCCAATATGGAGGATATGATGAACAATGCGAAAAAGGAAAAGATATAATTCCTCAAAACCAGAAGATTTTCGACAAAAATAATAGTAAAGCTATCAATCTTTGTTAATTTTTGTCTAAAAATCTTTAAGAAGTTTGATATTCTCGTTTTTTATCCAGCCAGTTTGACCATCGGCAAGCCTTATTTTTTGCCACTCCTCCAAACTGTCCAGTACGTTAACCTTGGTGCCTTCGTGCAAGATGAATATAGCTTCGCTTGTTGAGTTGGGTTCCGCGGTAATTTTAACTTCTTTGGCAAAGACTATGGCGGGATTATCAGATGTATACTCTTGGTATTGCAAATAAGCCAGCAGAATAGCCAGTAGCCCCAACACCAATGCAAAAACACTGGTGATAAAGGCCATTCTCTTATGAGAGGCGTGGCGAAGAAAATAATAGGCCAAGTAACCCAATACAAAAAGCGCTATACACAAAACAGCGGTATAAGCCCATCCATCAAAAGAAAAAATGTTAACGACAGAACGGTATGCTTTGGCGATTTCCGTCTGGGGCATTTCTTCTACCGCGTCCAGTCTCATGTTCTGGGCATATTTCAAATTGTTCTTTATTTCATTGTCGTACGGATTCAACAATAAGGCCTTTTCATAATAGTATATGCTTGGACCTATTGCATTCTGTTTATAATAGCAGTTGGCCAAGTTATAATACAAAGCGGCCGAATGCACGCCATTCTCCAAGATTTGCTCATAATTTTTAATGGCATCGGAGTATTCTCCCTTGTTGTAATGCTTGGTGGCCTGGGCAAACAATTGGCTATTTTGTGAATGGGCCAGGTTAAAAAGCAAAAGTGCCGCAATCAGAACATATACCTTACGCATCATAATTGTTTGTCCAATTTTGATATCACTTCGCTGGCCTTTTCATAATCCTGTTGCATCTGTACGTCCGAAAAGGGACTATATCTAGCCATTTCACAGTTGGTCAACAGGCTGATAAAACCTGAGATATCAGTATTTTCGACACCTTTATCTTCTAGAACTGAAGTAATTTTTTCCTTACTGAATTCTGATGTCTCTATTTTCAACTTTGCTTTTAAGTAGTTGTGCAATCCTTTTTCTAAAGCTACATAGAATGCCTCTTTATGTCCTAATTCCTTTTTGGCCGTTGAGAGATATTTTTTGGCCAATCTATTGGCTCGCTTTATTTTGTTTCCTTCCACATCACTGGCTATGGCTTCTCTTTTCTTGAAGGAAAAGACCGCAATAGGTATCAAAAGGACAGGTGCCAGAAGTAAGATGTAAAAAGTATTGGAGCCGAAAAAGTACTTCGTGCCAATTTTGGTCAGATTGGGTCTTAACTTTATAAAATGGAATTGTTTTCCTGTGGGGACTACCAACTGTTTATTGGTATTTGCGGCTA
The DNA here is from genome assembly GCF_937884665.1 of uncultured Allomuricauda sp. Taxonomy (GTDB): domain Bacteria; phylum Bacteroidota; class Bacteroidia; order Flavobacteriales; family Flavobacteriaceae; genus Flagellimonas. The sequence goes on from NZ_CAKZYF010000055.1 coordinate 21,405, forward strand.
TTGGCGTACTAATGCCACTGCCCGCGGGTCCTTCCAGTACCTCTATATTGATTTCCTCTGAATTCAAGGTCACATATTTGGAGGTCTTGGGGTTAAAATAACTGAAAGAAATACTGGGGATGGGATATTTTCCTCTGAAAGAAGGAACCACGGTGTAATTGTTGGTTACTTTACCTTCCATCCCGGAGATGTTCGTACGGACATTCTCTTGGTATTCCGGTTCATATACCTCCAGCGCACTTGGTAATTCGGGTTCAGGTAGTTGAAACAATTTTAAATTTCCTTTTCCGGAAACCTCAACCCTTGCTTGTAATGATTCTGACGCATTTAGTTGTTTTTTACTGGAGGTTACCTTAAAGTCGAAATCGCCAACAGCACCGCCAAAATTTGCTGGTTTTCCAGCTTCAGGAAGCGCCTTGACCGATAGGGTTCTCCTACCGGCAGAAACAGTCTTACTGGTTTGGGTGTAAATCCGTCCTCCGAAAAAGTCCCTTCGGTTAGTAGGAACATCCACAAAAATTTCAACGGAGAGCGGTTCTATTTCTAAGTTTCCAGCTCTTTGCGGATAAAGGACCACTCTTTTTAATACCACATAGCGATAGGGTCTACCTCTATAGGTCCCGTTTTGGGCCGTATATTTCGTGACCGGAATGTCCTGGCTCCAAAAATTGTTGTATTTGGGACTATCCAAGGACCGATAGTTGGTCACATTGATATTGGGACTTACATAAAGTTTATATACCACGGTTACGGCTTCGTTGAGGTACGGATTGCCCTTGGATATTTCTGCGACCAAGTGCAGGTTTTCATCTACAACGTCATCAGCGGTTTTTTCACTATTGGGTTTGTCAACAGCTGCGGTCACCTCAACTGTTTTGGACAAGGTTTTATAGGTTTCCCCTGCAATTTCTATGGTTGCCTGTTTAATGGTGAATCTTCCACGTGCCGCAGGTACTAAAATGTAAGAATAGGTCTTTGAGAAGGTTCGCTTTCCATTGATCCATGAAGATTTTATGGACTGTGATGGCCCCATCACGACCTTAAATCCGTCAAATGCTGGAGGGGTAAAATTATCTCCGTCTTTATTCATGGTAAACTCTGCTCTTAAGCGTTCATTGATGCCAAGTTTTTCCTTACTCAATTTGAGTTCAAAAGAAACTTCCTCTTGGGCATGGACATCAGGAACTAGGAACCATGTTAAAAAAAAAGTAGTTAAAAAAACACCCCATTTCATCATCACCAGTCTTTCTCGTTCTTTATTTTTTTACCTTTTATTTTTTGGGCATCAATTTTTTCTTGCACCTTTTTTTCCTCATTCTGCATGGCTTCTAGCAAATTTTGAATTTGCTGTTTGGAGAGTTGATTCGGTCTGGGTTGCTGTTGCTGTTCATCCGGTTCATCACCTTCTCCGGGTTTTTGTTCTTGCTCTTTCTTTTTATCTCCTTCACCTTCCTGGTTTTCTTCGGGCTTGTTCTCTCCATTTTTTCCTTCATCACCTTCATTCTTGTTTTCGTCTTGATCCTGCTCCCCTTCGTTGTCTTTATTATTGTCCCCTTTGTTGTCTTGATCCTGATTTTTATCCTTTTGGTCTTTTTGGTCCTGCTGGTCTTTATCGTCTTGGTTTTGGTCGTTTTGTTGCTCGTCCTGTTGCTTTTTTAGCATTTCTTTAGCTAGGGCCAGATTGTATCGGGTCTCATCGTCTTTTGGATTGTTTCTTAGGGCTTCCTTATAGGCTTCTACCGCTTTTTCATATTCCTTGTTCCTCATGAAAACATTGCCCATGTTATGGTAGGACTTATGCTTGCCACCTTTGGAAGTAGCAGTTTCACCAGCTTGTTTATAACGCCCAAAGGCCTCGCCAAAACTTTCCCGATTATAGTAAGCATTACCCAAATTATAAGGCGCTACAGCGTTTTTTTTGCTCTTGGAGATAGCCCGTCTATAGTCGGACTCAGCACCTGTGAAATCGTTGGCAGTCAATTCTTTATTGGCCTCCCAAGTTAGGTCTTTGGAGGTTTTTAGCGCCGTTCTTTCAGCTTTTTCCGATTCTTCTTCCTGAGCCCAAATGGAAAAACCACAGACCATAAATACTCCCCAAACTACGCTTAACTTCTTACCCATCATTATGTTCATTAAAGAGATTAAGTTTCTTTAACCACTTAGTTTTTCTATCGAGCAGGAAAATATCCAAAAATAAAAAGAATAGCCCGATTGCCAAGAACCACTGAAATTGGTCTTTGTATTCTGCAAACTGCTTGGCCTCAAATTCTTTTTTATCCATTTGGTCCAGTTGTTCTTTAATTGTCTCTACAGCTTTGTCCGTCTGGGAGCCGTCAATGAAGATTCCATTTCCTTCGTCTGCTATTTCGGAAAGCACTGTTTCGTTCAATCTGGTAATGACCACTTCCCCCTGGTTATCCTTTTTCAGACTTTCCACTACACCATTTCTTTTCAAAGGAATTGGTACGCCTTTTGACTTTCCCACACCCAAAGTAAAAATGCGAATGCCATTTTGGGTGGCATTTTCCACAGCTTGTATTGTACTTTTTTCAGAATGGTCCTCCCCGTCAGAAACAATAAACAAGACCCGATTGGTCTGTTCATCGTCATCATAATAGGTACTGGCCAAATCAATAGCTGCATTTATAGCGGTTCCCTGTGAAGACAGCATATTGGTGTTCATGGCCTGTAAAAACATCTTTGCAGCACCGTAATCCGTGGTTATGGGCAGTTGGGGATACGCTTGTCCCGCGTATGCTATAATCCCTATTCTATCACTTGCCAGTTGATTGATAATTTCAGACACTAGTCGCTTTGCCTTCTCCAATCGGTTTGGTGCAATATCTTCTGCGAGCATACTTTTGGAAACGTCAATGGCAAAAACAATATCAACTCCCTCTCTTTTTACAGTTTCCAGTTTGGTGCCAATTTTTGGATTGACCAGTCCCAAAATCAAAAACCCCAGTCCTGTCAAAAGGAACAATAACTTCAAGGTGGATTTGAACTGTGACTTGTCCGGGGCTAATTTTCTTAATAGTCTTGGGTCCGCAAACTGTTTTTGGGTTCTTCTTTTCCAAATTTGAAGAAAAAAGAAAGCTACCGCCATCACTGGGATGATGGCCAATAGGGAGAAATACATTTTTTCGTCAAATTGAATCATACCTAAATAAAACTTTTAAAAATGGAATTGCGAAGCCCCCATTCCATTAGGAGCAAAACTCCTGCCAGAAAAATAAGAGGTCGGTACTTTTCCTCGTACTTGTAATATTTGAACTCTTCTATTTCCGTTTTTTCCAACTTATTTATTTCGTCGTAGATTTCTTCCAACTTTTCATTGTCCGTTGCCCTAAAATATTTACCGCCGGTCACGGAGGCGATTTCTTTGAGCAACTTCTCATCGATTTCCACTTGCCGCATTCCATACCGGAAAGAACCGTCCCTGTTTATAGCGATAGGGGAAAGCGCGTTACCGTTGGTTCCAAGACCTATGGTGTAGGTCTTTATGCCAAATTCCACTGCCAGGTCCGAGGCGGTTTTAGGCTCTATAAATCCAGAGTTGTTTACCCCATCGGTGAGCAATATAATTACCTTACTTATGGCTTTGCTCTCTTTAAGACGGTTTACAGAGGTGGCCAACCCCATACCAATTGCGGTACCATCTTCGAGTTCGCCGTATCTTATTTCCCGTAGGGCATTGAGGACAATGGATTTATCGCTCGTAATTGGGGTTTTGGTATAGCTCTCGCCGGCATAACCCACCAAACCGATTCTGTCATTAGGTCTTTTCTTGATAAAATCCGCAGCTACTTCTTTCAAGGCTGACAAACGGTTTGGTTTAAGATCGCGCGCCAACATACTGGAAGAAACATCGATGGCCATGACAATATCAATTCCTTTCGTGGTCTTGGTACGCGTGGAAATGTCTTCGGTCTGTGGGCGGGCCAATGCAGTTATAATGGCAGCTAGCGCCAGTAGACGGAGCACAAACAGCAAGGATCTTAATTTGGAGGCGATACTCTTAACGGTGAATCCTTTAATACTGGAAATTCGAAGCGAAGCCACTTCTTGCCTTCTTTTGAAAAGGTACCAAAGCAGAGCCAATGGTAGCAAAAGCAGCAACCAGAAAAACTGTGGATTGGCAAATTCTACATTCTTGAACATTCCTTACGCTTGTGTTTTAACATCCAAGGTTCTTAATATGCGATCAACGATTTGTTCTGCATATTCGTCCCCATCTTCCCAGGTTATTATTACCTGTTGCATAAATCCCTTTCCTCCAAAAGAAAGAATATTGTATTTCGCTTTTTTTGATTTGTTGTTTAAAGGATTTTTATAATTCCCAGAACCGTAGGTTTTTAACCCGCGGACTCCGGATTTGGTGGTAAACTCCTCTTGTTTTGTTATGATATTCCGTACTCCCAAGCTCTCAAAAGTGGATAAGGTCCCGGCCACAGCTGCCTCAAAATTGGGGTCTGTTTGTTCTTTATACGTTACGGAACTTGTCCCTACGGCAAAAAGGCCCATATAACTGCCATAGGTGAAGGTCTGCAGTTCTTTAACCAATTCCTGGGCCTCGGCGGGAAGATCTGTTTCTTTTCGGATTAAAACTTCTGGGGTCTCCAATTCTATGGGAGGGTAGCCGTATGAACTGAACACCCATTCGCCCTGTAGTAGCTCTTTGGTCGGGTATCCAAACACAGTGTCCTTTACTTGTTTTACACCGAAAAAGACCAAAGAAAAAGCGGTGCCCACGAAAATCAAACCTATAAAAATAGCAGCGGCCCAATATATTCTTTTTCGCTGTTTCTTTTTTGCCAGCTCTTCCAAATATTCTTCGTTCAAAAGAAGTTCTTCTTCGGTTGGTTCTGGAAGCGCGTCATGTGTTTTCACTACGATTTCCTCTACGAGTTTGCGGTCCTGCTCCGCAACGGAAGTGGAGGGCTTGGAGCGGGCGAACTTTACCAAATCTGCAGTTTGGAGTATTTTTTGAAACTGCTTGATGGTACCCTCACCAAGTTGAAGCTCCCCTGAATCTTTGAGAAGTTCCAACTTGGTGATCAACTCATCCGTTGTGCTTTCCAAAGCCGTCACTTGAACATCTTCTTCGAGGTACGAACGTACAATACCCGTTAATTCTGAATAATACTTTTTGTACTCATCTTGAATCAGGTATCTCGATTTCTCCAGTCGCTTTAGCTCAAGCATAGCACGGTCGTAAGGAGGAAGTAAAGCCTCTTTTTCTTCTTCGGTCAACGGCTTTTTCCGTAAAAAGAACCAATATACAAGCCCTCCGATAATCAATAATGCCAGAACAATCCATAGTATCATCATCCAAATTTTGGCATAACTCCTTTCCACCTGAATCAGTGGTTTGATGTCATACATTTTTTGCTTCGTGGTATCTACGGCAACATCAGCAACTTTAATTTGGAAGGAATCTGTAAAAAAGGCCTGTTCATTAATGGCGATACGCTGTGGAGGAATGGTATAGGAACCACTATCGAATTGTGTCAACGCATAAACGCGCTGTAATTTTACTTTATTCTTTTCTTTGAGGGTATCGGTAAGTAATGCCTCAACCGTTTCCAGTGGGGAGAAAGTCTGTCCCTCAGGAAAATGGACAATATTGATAGAGTCTGTCTCTACTGTTATTTTGTATTGTATTTGCTCCCCTATTTTTATGGAAGTGGTATCAATTTCGGAAGATACTTTGGAGTCATTTTGGGAAAGTCCTAGAACAGGAAAAAAAACGAGACAAATTATCAAGCATTTTTTGGCGCTGCTTTTTTTAAGTTTCGACATGTATTTTTCCAACTTCATTAGCCTCTTCTCTTAAAATAACCAAGTAATTTTTTCACATAGCTTTCATCAACTCTGCAATGGATGGCCCCTGAACCGGATTTGGCAAATGCATTTGAAAAATAATCTACCTTTTCCTGGTGGAATCGACCGTAGGCATTTCGTACTTTTTTTGAACGTGTGTTTACGAGTTCCAGCAAACCCGTTTCTGCGTCCAACATTTGTACCATGCCAATATTGGGCATTGCCTGCTCTTTTTCATCATACACCCGAATACCGGTGACATCGTGTTTATTGCCCACAATACGCAATGTGGCATCGTAATCGTCTACAATGAAATCCGAAAGAAGAAACACGATAGCTTTTTTCTTCATTACATTGGTCAAAAACTTTAGCGCTTCTGTCACATTGGTTTCGCTACTTTTTGGGTTAAATTCCAAAAGCTCGCGGATAATGCGCAAAACATGACTTTTTCCCTTTTTCGGGGGGATAAACAATTCCACCTCGTCCGAAAAGAGAATAAGACCGACTTTATCGTTGTTCTGCAAGGCTGAAAAAGCCAATGTGGCGGATATTTCGGTAATAACCTCTTTTTTGAACTGCTTTGCCGTGCCAAAAAGTTCGGAACCGCTTACGTCCACCATGAGCATCATGGTCAGTTCCCGTTCCTCTTCAAAGACTTTTACGAAGGGTTCATTGTATCTGGCGGTGACGTTCCAATCGATGTTTCGGACATCATCCCCAAACTGATACTGGCGAACTTCACTGAACGTCATTCCCCTACCTTTAAAAGTAGAATGGTATTCCCCACCAAAAATATGGTCGGACAACCGTCTTGTCTTAATCTCTATTTTCCGTACTTTTTTAAGTAGTTCTTTTGTATCCATGTGTTCAATTAACAATTTTACAATGATCAAATCCTTGCGGGGTTTTGGCCCCATTGGCTAATAGTCCATCGTTAATTACACATTGGATTAAGGCACCTCCACTTCGTTGACTTTCTTATTGATGATTTCCTCAGATGTCACATTTTCTGCCTCGGCTTCATAGGTTATGCCAATACGATGTCTCAGCACATCATGGACTACGGCTCTGACATCCTCAGGAACAACATATCCTCTTCGTTTTATAAAAGCATAGCACTTGGAAGCATTTGCCAAATTAATGCTTCCCCTGGGAGAAGCTCCAAAACTGATAAGGGGTTTTAGTTGGTCCAGGCTATATTTTTCTGGATACCGGGTGGCGAATATCAGGTCCAGAATGTATTTTTCAATTTTTTCATCCATGTAAACTTCACGGACCGTCTGTTGTGCACTTAGAATCTGCTTCAAGGTAACCACGGGTCTTATGGGCTCTCCCGATGAACTCCGTAGATTTTGACGAATAATAAGTTGTTCTTCGTTCAGTTTTGGATAATCAATTACCGTTTTAAGCATAAAACGGTCCACCTGTGCTTCGGGCAAAGGGTAGGTTCCCTCTTGTTCCACTGGGTTTTGCGTGGCCATTACAAGAAAGGGAGCATCTAGTTTAAAGGTTTCATCGCCAATGGTCACCTGTTTTTCCTGCATAGCCTCTAAAAGTGCGGATTGAACTTTTGCCGGGGCACGGTTGATCTCATCGGCCAAGACAAAATTTGCGAAGATGGGTCCTTTTTTTATGGAAAAATCGTTTTCCTTGATGTTGTATATCAAAGTGCCCACTACATCTGCCGGCAGTAGGTCTGGGGTAAACTGGATTCTGCTGAAGCTTCCTTTTACCGCTTTGGCCAACGTATTGATAGCTAGCGTCTTGGCAAGACCGGGAACTCCCTCAAGCAATATATGGCCTTGACCCAAAAGACCGATAAGCAAACGTTCTACCATATGCTTTTGACCTACGATGGCTTTGTTCATTTCGGAGGTGAGCATATCAATAAAAGCGCTCTCTTGTGCTATTTTTTCGTTCACAGCGCTAATATCAATAGTAGTGTTCTCTTCCATAAAGACTGTTATTGTAATGGGTTAATGATAGCAATTTTTCTAAGGAATGCAAAATGAAAATTAATTTAAAAAGCGTCTGTTAATTAATGGTTAAAAAAAACCGCTCTCGCCTAGTTTTGGGAAGTATTTAAGGGTTTATTTTTATACTTTAACCTCATTTGAATTGGTGAAAAATCGTAGAAAATTTACCTAATGGAAACAGATTTGGATTAATGTAAAAACAATTTTTTGCGCTGGTTTGTGGGTAAATTTGGTAAAACTGGAAAATGGATAAGAAAACGATATTGATTACGGGGGCCACCAGTGGAATTGGCAGGTCTACCGCCAACCTACTGGCAACTCAAGGATTTCATCTTATTTTATGTGGGCGTAGGCAAGAACGATTGGACGAGGTCCAGGCCGATTTGGGTTCCCAAACCCAAGTTCATACTCTAAACTTTGACGTTCGCGAACGAAAAATGGTTTTTGATGCCATTGCGTCCCTTCCCAAAGACTTTGCGCGTATCGATGTGCTTATAAACAATGCGGGAAACGCCCATGGTCTTGACCCCATCGATGATGGCAATCTAGATGATTGGGATGCGATGTTGGACATCAATGTGAAAGGGCTTCTTTATGTATCCAAGGCCGTTCTTCCCCAAATGGTAACGCGAAAATCCGGACATATTATCAACATTGGATCCACAGCTGGAAAAGAAGTCTATCCCAAGGGTAATGTATACTGTGCAAGCAAACATGCGGTTGATGCCATAAACCAGGGTATGCGTATCGATTTAAATGCCCACGGAATCCGAGTGGGTGCCATAAATCCGGGATTGGTGGAGACCGAATTTAGTCAAGTTCGCTTTAAAGGTGATGAAAACCGTGCTGAAAAGGTATATCAGGGATATCAACCTTTACGGCCCGAAGATATTGCAGAACTTATACTTTTTACCATTACGCGGCCCGGCCATGTAAACATTGCGGATTTAGTGGTTATGCCAACGGCACAGGCCAGTAGTACTCTCTTGAAAAAGGATGCTGGGCATGAGTCCCGGGATAAAAGTTAGCTAAGTAGAAAATGAACGGTTTTGAAGATTTGGAAGCGTGGGTTCTTTCAGGAGAAATTTGCAATGAGATTAGGATTTTTATGGAACCAACATCTCCAAACAAAGATTTTGGTCTCAAAAATCAGACGAACAATCCATCTGGGTCCATCATGGACAACATAGCTGAAGGCTATGAAAGAAATGGAAATCTTGAATTTATTCAGTTTCTGGGCATTGCAAAAGCTTCTTGTGGAGAACTTAGGGCACGACCATATCGATTTTTGGATAGCGCGCTCATTTCCCAAGAACAATTTGATGGGATTCTACCCAAAACCATTTTACTTGGCAAAAAGATAGGGACTTTTAGGTCTTATCTTAAAAAATCTGAAAGAAAAGGGTCGAAATCCGATTGAGAATGTACAGTACTCATAGCCCATATCACCTAACCCGAAGTTGCCTATTATGATAAATAAGCGCCTATTGGTAAAGAATCTTTTGGCCCATAATGACGAGAATAGCTTTTATGATAAAAAAAGGTTCATATCGATAGGTGAAAAAGAAGGGAAAGCCAAATTTCTAAAGCACGTTTGTGCTTTGGCCAATAGTAATCCCAAGAACAACTCATTCATTGTCATAGGGGTTGAAGATGAGGACAATAAAATTGTGGGTGTCGATTTTTTTGATGATAGCCGTATTCAAAACTTGGTCAATGCCTATCTCAACAACCCCCCATTGATTTCCTATGAGAACATCCCTTTTCCCCATCTTCCAGAAGGTAAAGTAGTAGGTTTGGTCACCATAAAATCCAATGGAAGGGTATGCGCGCTCAGAAAAAATATTGGGAAATACTATGGTGGAACAGTTTTCTTTAGGGAAGGTAGTATAAGTTTGCCAAAAGCTTTTGATATCGAGCTCAAGGACATCAATTCTGAGGCCGTGGCCACCCTAGAGCAGCACGCCAGAAACAATAACGAACTGACCTAGGCTGCTGTCATGAATTATATGAACAGGAGGCATGCCGATTTGAGCAGTCATTACAAGGTCTTTAAAGAACAATTTGTGGTCTGTTGGGCGGGCAATGCCAAAAAAGTCAAGAACCAGACCTATTTTTCGAGAGTGGATATTGAGTTGATAAATGAACAGGTGAAATTGTTTTATTCTGCTTTGGATGAGATTACGATAGCTTACGATGAGGACTCATTTTCCACATTGGAGTATGTACAATTGGGACTTGGGCCACAACAAAAATATTATCCCTTGGAAAAAATGGAAATTAGTTTTTCCGAAAATGGGAAGTACACCATAAACAGCAAGCTTGTTTTTGAACCTCCCCAATACGATAAAAAGACCTTGTACCACGTCTTGAACGCGAACAATTCAATTTTAGTGAAATTGGAGAAGCAATTAGAACTGAACAAATCGGAAAAGAACGACCTAATAAGTTTGCCCGCAACTTATTTGATTTGCTATTTAAATGGTTTTGAAGAAGCCAAAGAGCAAATGGAGAAAGCTCGGCCATTATTGAAAAAGTCCGATAAGGAAGCCTACCAATCCCTTAAAGAATCGATTCGGATTTTACGAAAAGTAAGATATAGCTAAGATTTTTTTAACCAAATGATTTGATAGGCATCTAACTGCAAAAGTCCACTTTTCAGTGAAATGGAATTCTCAGATACCAAATCTATCGGTTCACCTTTGGTAAAATACCCCAGCTTCATTATCCAGCTACCGTTCAGTACCTGGGGGTTTTCATCAAAATTGCAAAGAATGAGCATTCCATTCTTTTCCATGGACGTGCGTTCAAAAACAAAAACATGTTCGTTTCCAGTGTTGTAAAGTTTGAGGTTGTTGGCATCGCTTAGAACCCGATGTTCTTTTCGTATGTGAATGAGTTTTTTGAGGGTTTTGAACAATTGGTACTGCGGAAGTTTCTTTTTGGAAAACCCATCAATGGTTTCCCAATCTTGATAGGGTCGGTTCACCCATCGGCTGTCCTCTTTTTTGTCCTCTTTTTCGAGAAAAGAATAATCGTTCAAGGTCCCAATTTCATCCCCTGCATAAAACATGGGGATGCCTCCAAAGGATAGAATGATACCATGCAAAAGGACAATCTTGGCTATGGATTCCTTGATTCTAGAGGAATCCTTTTCGTCCAATGCTTTTTCCAGACCTAAAAGTGAAGCTGCACTTCCTGTTATCCTTCCATCTTCGGTTTTTGGATTGTACATGAACAGAAGCCCCTTGGCCGGGGACCAATCCAAACGCTGACAATAGTAATCCAAAAGGAACTTTCTGTGTTCATGGGGGCTCCATCCAATTTCTTGGATAAATTCATCTTCATAGCCCACACCTATATCGTCATGGCAGCGCACATAATTTAACCAGGTACAGTCTGCTGGTTTAATGGGTACATTTTCAAGGCTTTTGTACAGCAACCGTGTTTTTTTGGTAGCGATGGAGTTCCATAACAAGGCCATAAGGGAGGCGTTATAGGCTATTTCACATTCGTTTCCATGTTGTATCCCTGTACCAAAGTACTTCACAATTTCCGTGGGCGCCACAATGGCCTCCGCTAAAAGAACCGTTCCCGGGGACACTACCTGAAGGCACATTCTGAAAAGACTGACCAAAGTATGTGCTTCAGGAAGATTTTGGGAAATAGTTCCTATTTTCTTCCACAAAAAGGCCAGCGCATCAAAACGGACTACGTCTACCCCGAGATTCACCAAATTGACCAATTGGGTGAGCATCTCCAAAAAAACCTTGGGATTGGTATAGTTCAAATCCCATTGATAGCTATTAAAAACGGTCATCACCCATCTTTCCATCTCAGGGATATAGGTGTAATTACCAGGAGAAGTCTCTGGGAATACTTCCGGGAGTGTTCTTTCAAATGCTCTTGGAATGGCATCATCAGAATAGGTGTAATAGTATGCTTGGTATTTTTCATCCCCTTTCCTGGCTTTTTTGGCCCATGGGAATTCATCTGAGGTATGGTTGACCACAAAATCCAGCATCAGGTACATACCATTTTCCCTCAAGGTCTGAGTAAAGTTGAGCAAGTCTTTTTGTGAGCCGTATTGCTTGGCTACCTGAGTGTAGCTATTTACGGCATAACCTCCGTCATTTTCGCCCTTTGGGCGGGTCATGATTGGCATTATATGCAAAAAGTTGATTCCGAGTTCCTGGAGGTAGGACAATTTTTCCCCCAGTCCTTTCAAATCTGCATTAAAATGCTCTACGTACAATTGCATCCCCACTATTTTTTCGGATTGGTACCAATTTCCGGAAAGCATGCGTTCCAGGTCCTGGTGCTTCAATTCTTTTGGGCGGGAATGGTACAGTTCTGGCAAAAGGCGCAATAAGCCATTAAAAGAAGACCCATGCTTTTCCTCCGGATATAGCGAAAAAAATAGATTTTGAATCAGGCTAAGATTGGTGGATAACCTCAAGTCAAATAGAGTCTCGGGAGTTTTATCGCTGGATTTTAAAGCCAGTAGTCGATGCAACGCCGCCTGATTCATCAGTGTTCCAATTGGGATTGGGTGGGTAAAGCAGGTATCGCTCCAAAGGCGGTTGTGGTAATGGCTCCGGCACGGTTCGCTTTTTCTACCATTTTTAGGAGTAAAGTAGGGTCATTGACAACTTGATCATAGGAGTCGAGATGTGAAATCTGATTAAGGAGACAACCAATGAATGCATCCCCTGCCCCAGTTGTATCAATTGCTTTGACCGAAATACTGGGTACAATTTGCCGGATTCCGCTACAACTTACCAGGGTACCTTGTTTGCCGAGCGTAATCGTTATCACTTTGGTGCCCACTTCATGTAGAACCTGACATGCGTCTTCCACTTTCAAGGTATTGGATAATAGCAATGCCTCTTCCTTACTGAACTTGCAGAGGTGTGATTTCTCTATAAAGGGCATACATTTTTTTACAAACTGGGCCTCTCTGTCCTTCCAGAGGTCTCCCCGGAAATTAGGGTCAAAACTGATGAACATTTCTCGTGTAAGCCCGTCAAAAAGGTATTTACTGTACGCTTTTTCCAGTGAACCTCCCAATAATGCGGTGGCAGCGCCAAGATGGAGCATATTTCCAAAAAAGCTTTTTCGGAGCGAGGCGTCATAACAAAGCTCTTGATCAGCTCCCCGACTGAAGACAAAATCCCGTTCACCATCATCCGCTAGCGATACGAAAGCTAAAGTGGTAAACGTAGTACTCGTTTGAACGTGGCTTATATCGACCCCTTCATTTTTTAACGTGTCCAAAAGAAACTGGCCAAAAGGATCGTTGCCTACACTTCCCACAAAAACTCCTTTACCACCTAATTTTGAAATAGCACAAGCTACATTTGCCGGCGCACCTCCAGCTTTTTTAGTGAAATGTGTGGCATTGGAAAGGTCGTTTCCCTGATTTTCGGCAACAAAATCAATAAGAAGTTCCCCAACACAGAATACTCTTTTCATATCTGGTTCGGACTTTTAGTAAATCTAAAGTAAGGAGCAAAAAGCCATGGTCCAAAATTTTATGGCTGTGGGCCAAAAAATACCGTTAAAAAAGGAGAAATGATTTCTTATCAAAAAGAAAAGAGCGACCGTTTTGGACTGGCCGCTCTTTTGTACTAAAAAAGAATTTATCGTCTAACGACTTTCTTTTGTGAAACTACATTGTCCCTTTCATCCCGAAGCTCAAGGATATAGATGCCCTGAGTGAGATTGGCAATACTGAAGGACTGCGTGCTGGAGGATTCAAAATCGAACACCAAATTAGAGCGTACCAACTGACCGAACATGTTGAACACGGCACCAGTTAGTTTTCTGCTTGAACTACTTTTGTACCCAACATTTACAATGTCAGAAGAGGCATTGGGGAATACCTTAATTTCTGATGAAAGGGTATTCTGAACATCAAAAGCGATAGTCCCAGTTGCAAGTAGATCGCCCTCTCCATCTCTTCCGGAAAACCCATTGGCTATAAGATTATTTGTGCCTAATGGAATATCGAAAGGTCTAAAATCACCTCTGCGATCTCCGCTTAAAGAATAGGGGACAAAGTTTTCGGTTCTAACTCCATTTTGACCGTTAAAATCAAAAACGATGCTACCTACGTCTATACCTTCTGGTGTTGCCTCAATAGTAAAGTTTGAGGTTTCAAATTGTCCTAAATCGATGCTATCACCATCCTCGATGATCGTAATAGTGGCATTCGTATCGGCATTTATCAAATTGAAGGATATCGCATTAAGCGAACGGGTCACCTCAAAAGAAATAGTACCCGTTGCAATCAAATCACCTTGTCCACCTTTTTTAGAAAACCCATTGGCCGTTAGCTCATTTGTACCTAAAGGGATATCAAGGGGTCTAAAATCACCGTTTCTATCCCCGCTTAAGGAGTAAGGCTCAAAGTTTTCAGTTTGAAAAGCATCTTGACCATTAAAATTGAAAACTATACTTCCCACTGAAGTACCATCAACAAAGGCCTCAATGCTAAAGTCAGTGGTGTTGAATGTTCCCAAATCAATACTAGTACCGTCATCAATGACCGAAAGAATGGTATTTGTTTCCGCATCAATCAGGGCGAAGGTTATGGGCTGTAAAGTCCGTATTACTTCAAAATTGACCGTACTAGATAAACCGGAATCGCCATTTCCTTTTGTTTCGGTAAAAGGCGTAGCGGTAATTGTATTTAGCCCAAGAGGAATATTGACAGGTATGAAGTCTCCATTTCTATCTCCGTCCAGAGCATACGGGGCAAAGTTTTCCGTTTGAAATCCGTTCTCTCCGTTGAAGTCAAAAACGACACTCCCAATCGGAACTTCGCCGATGTTGGCGATAATGCTAAATTTAGCATCCAAAGGAAAATCTGCCAAGTCGATTACATCCCCTTCAACCAATGGACCTATAGGTTCGTTGGTTTTCGCATCTACCAGAGTAAATCCAGTCACCCTTGGACCTTCCAGTACATTAAGCTCAAACAAGGTCGTGCTTCTTGTGATATCTGGCGAATTACTCGAAAGTCGAAGCTCATCAAAGAAAACCCCGGCTAGTAAATTTGACGCATCTAGACTTACATCAATAGTGGTTTCCCCTCCAGCCGGAACGACTCCGGACAATGGAGAAACATCAGAAATGAAAGGCGTCAAAGGTATTTCAGGAGCAATGAAGCGTAAAGCTAGACCATCCCTTACATAAGCGGTATTAAAGGCAACTTGGGCACCATCGGAACCGTCTGCATTTTCTATCCCTATGGTGGCGTTTTCCAAGAAAATAGCGGAGGAAACGTCATCATAATAGATGTCTATTGTACCGTCATCGAAGAGAATTACTTGAAATGTAACCGTTCCTGTTGGCGGTCCAGTTGTAAATGCCGGAACGTTGGTCCACTGCACGATAACAAGATTAGAAAGGCCAAAAATATGGACGGAACCACCATTTTGTGGCTCCAGGTCTGTCCAAAGCGGTGCAATGATATTATTCGATCCATCATTTACAGGAATTTGCCCATTGGTAAAATTGGGCGCTGTTGGAGGCTGGAATGATAATAATCCGTTAGCACTAACAAACAACTGCTCATAGGAAACACCGTAGAATTCAAATGGGAACGGTAGTCCTAAACCAACCGTGGCGTCCCCAAAACCTCCGGCATCTACTAAAAATCCGGTAAGTTCAAATCCAGCTGAGGTTATATCAACAAAGTTGTTGACAGGTCCTCCTTCCTCATCACTATCAATCCAGGTATATCCAAACCCTAAATCGCGACCCATGCTTAGCTCAATGGAAGAACCTATGCGACTGTCTTCAAATCCTTTTTCCTGTATTGTCGGGAAACCTTCAAAGGGCAAAACTTCTGAAACCTGCATCGGGGTATTTGGGTCCGCCAATGCTGCCGCAACCGTAAATTCAGGAAAAGAGAAGACCAATGGGGACTCTCCATCATTTTTTAACGTAATGGACGTCTCCACCGTTTTGCCTTCTGAGACGGTATCGGCTACCTGCTCCGGTAAAACTGCGAAAGGACCTACTACACCGACACCATTGACAATCACTTCGACAACCTCAGCGCCCTCTGCATTACTATTTATCGAGAGAATACCATTACTACTGCCCGTTGAGGTAGGTGCAAAGGTGACGGCAATCTGTAAATCATCCCCAGATTCCACAACACCAGTATCCGGAGAAACCGTAAAATCAGGATTATCTGAAGTGATACTCGAAATATTTAGGTTGTCAATTCCAGTATTGCTTATCGTGAATGTCCGCTCATTGGACGCACCGATGAACACATCATTAAACAGCAATAGCTCATCTGAAATCTCTATTCCAGAGGTTTGACCTGAAACCTCAAAACTTGTGGCAACCAGTACAGCAGGATTCAGAGGGTCATTGCTGTCAATGGTAATGTCCGTCTCGTGGATGCCATTGGGAAGATTTGATCCATCAAGGCTCACACTTACTTCCAAAGATTCTCCAGGGGGCACCGTGCCCGTCCTTGGTGAAAGCTCTATGAAAGCTCCCGAGCCATCTGAAAGTGCCCTGGTCAAAAAAGCAAAGCCATCCAAATTCGTGTAAGTTTCCCCACCATCAGAACTAAAAGCGTAAGTATTGGGTCTGGTTGTTTCGATGGTATCGTCAGAACCCTGCGGGAAGTCAATACCTTGAGGATAGGAATGTACTACCCAGAATGAGTCTCCCACACTGAATTGCAGAGGAGTGTTGAGCGTTTCCAATACTACCGTGCCATTCGGACTATCACCGGTTACCACCTGTTCCAGTAGCAACTCGCCATCAGCAGGTGATGGACCTCCTGTGAATATCTGTAACAAAATGGCCACATCCGTCAAGCCTTCCGTTCTATAGGCATTTCGAACGGCTGTTAGGGCAAAATCCTGGTTCACTACATCAAACTGTATGGCCGTACTGATTCCGGGAGCACCGGCGCCAAGTCCTACAAAGCCCCCAGGGAACTGGACACCCGAATCGTAGAATATGGAATCGGTAATCGCTGTCGCATTTGCCAGTATACTCTTTTCCAATGTTACTTTTTGATAACCGGGACTTTTTACAGATTTAATTGTTCCTTTGAAATTACTTCCCAAACCGTATTGGGTACGGTCGAGATTTTTCAGCAGTTCATCATTTAAAGAACCGTTTGCCGGGGTAAAGGTGGTAGGTCCGAAGGAAGTCGTGAAATCCAAAGGACTCTCACCCGAGTTGGAAATGGTAAAAGAAGAATTCGCAACGGCCGGAACATCTATTTCTACATCAACCGCGGCGCTAATACTTTGTGGGTCAACACCTATGCTGGGTGGCGATATTACGTTGAGCGTAACAGGAATATCCAAGGACGGGGTATCTGGGTCGTTGCTATTCACAGTAATCACCGCATTTACCGTTCCTGGTTCCAAAAGTCTTCCGTCAAAAGTTACCTGGGCGGTCAAAGATCCACCAAAGGGTACAACTCCAGAGATTGGAGCCACGGAAATGAAAAAGGCATCAGCGTCTCCATCCGTGACATCCAAATTATCAATATCGATAGAAGAACCTGTGACCGCCATATCGGATAATACAGCGACGTTATCAATGGAGTTTGCAAATGCCTCGCCGGAATACACAAGCTCTCCGTCAAAGAAGACCCTAAGACCGGAAGTATCCCTGTCGACAACGATGCGTACCTCAAAATAGCCCTCAGGAAGAGGGACATTGAGTGGTACAAAACCTCCAATTCCACCGTCAAGAATATCGATGGTACCATCCGCATTTATACGCAACCGGGTAACCACAGAGCCTTGAACCGTGTTTTGGGGAATGATTTCCCAACTAACCCCGCTTCCTTCTACGCTAACTTGGGCAGATAATACGGAGAAGGGTTGATTTCCTACGGTGAATGTTGGGGACAGTGCCAAGGGCGAGGCGGGTCTTGTTCCACCCAGGCCATCGGAAACACCTCTAAAGTGTTGGGTACCTTCGAACGCGTTGGCATTGGATACGATCCAATTGTTTTCGAATCTACCAAACCATCCTCCCTGATCATTTATATCGCCTGGAATAAGATTCTCAAAATCTTCAGCAAAAAGGTCGGATACGATTTTGTTCACCGTACCATTGGTTGTTAGGAGATTTGCCAGGGAACCCGCTTTTGAAGCAGCATTGGAGACCTTTTGTTTGGTGAATCCGTTATCCTGCATATTTTGATGGGTCAAGTTCACCCTGCTCGTAAAGTTTGGTGTATCATTATCGCCCACGGAAATGCTAAAACTCAAATCATCATTACCAGGGTTGTCAATGATCAAATCCCTGGTTTCTACTTTGAACTGCTCTATAGTTTCAGAAAAACTCTCCGGATTGACGACCAGTATTGGTGCTTCAGTGCCATCCAATACTCTAAAATTAAAGGTGACATCATCCGAGACGGCAAATCCTTCGGCCGCAAAGATGATACTCTCTTGAGAAAGACCTGCGAGAACACCTTCCGTACTCAAATTAATGGCAACGATGGCCGATTCGCCTGCCGCCAGTGTAAAATCAGAAGGAGTGGCAGAACGTACAATTTGCGCACCCAGCCCAGGAAAAGAGGTCAAATTTATAGGACCATCAGAGGTATTGGTAATAGTAACTTCGCGGGTAGCGGTTTCCTCCACGTTTAATTCCACGTTAAAAATGGTGGTAGAAATATCAAAAGGAGGTTGTTCAGCAAGTACCCAACCCATATCCCTAAAATGTCCGCGTGTAATATCCCCAATATCAAAATTGGACTCCGCAGAACCTACTTGGGGAGACATCAAGGAGTTGGGATCTCCTGCTGGAAAGACCACTTCGTCCCAGTGGGCAATGCTCGAACCCCCTTGGAAGGGATTGGGTGCAAAGAGCTCCGGTAAAAACCCATTAAGTGCCTCTACAGCAAATTGACCATTGACAAAAACATCCCCACTGGTAAGGAAATTTCCTAGAGCTTCAGAGGGATTGGGGATATCCAAGACTGAGTTTTGCTGAGGGTCCACAATAAAGGTATCAAAAACGGTAGGGTCCCCGCCGTTGTTGATGCTCCCAATACCATTGGCATTAACATTGCCGCCATCAACAAAACCAAGACCATGTCCAGCCTCGTGCAGTGCGACCGTTACGAAATCAAATTGTCCTGCCGGAGTATTCCCGTCAGTTCCAAAATACCAGGGTATGCCGTTGCCAATGTTGACTACAAGATCAAACTCCAAGTCTGGCGCTAAATCCTCTCCAGCCAACGAATTCGCAAGAGCAACAGGATAGAACACATCACTTTGCGGTGCTCCGGGAAAGTTACTGATAAAGGTTGTTGGACCAGCGGAGGCCAATACTCCAGCGCCAAGGTCTGCAAAATCTGCAAAAATCCGAATAGGCACGGGCGATACTATCTCTTCAGACCAAATATCCAAGGCAAACTGAAATGCTTCTTGAACTGCGGTGTTTCCTTGGGCTCCCGGTCCAAATGTAATCAGTAATTCGGCCGTAGCGGCTTTTTTTGTTGATGGTTGGGCCTTTCTCATGGCTTCCTTCATGGCCATCTGGCCCATGGCCATTCTAGAATTCTCGTCCTTGAACTTAGCTGGACATACAACAACTTCTCCAGGTTTCCGCTGCATTTGTTGTGCATTGATAACTAAAATTGATCCGAAGAAGAATACGATCAGTAGTAAAGGCATGTATCGCTTGATGGATATGGAATTACCCAAAAAACGACCACACCTAGCGTAGTTTTTTTTCATTTTCGTGAGGTTAAATCAATTATTATTTAAAAAAAGAAGACATTCAATCCCAAAGTATTAGAAGGAATCGAAATGAAAATCCAATGGTGGGGAGTAACTTTGTTTACAGATAAATGGACCCCAGGGAGGGTTGAATTGAGCGTAGTTTTTTTTCATTTTCGTGAGGTTTGTATTAAAATCAAACATATTCCTTAATGAAGAATCTGAATTCCAGTAAGCAATTATTTGCTTAATTATTAAGTATTGTTTGACAAGTATTGTCCTACAATATAAAATAAATTGTTAAAAAAATAAAGAACATGTTCTTATTATCGTTCAACGGTATCTACAAATTTGGAGGCTGCCTGATGGGGTAACTTGCTGAAATCAAACCACTACCTTGAAAGTAATTTTAATTTTTCCAGCCTGCGGTAGGAATATGCCACATAACCCAAAGAAGCAGTATCTTAAATTATATTTTGAACCACAAACTCCAATAGTTATGTATACTTG
The DNA here is from genome assembly GCF_937884665.1 of uncultured Allomuricauda sp. Lineage (GTDB taxonomy): Bacteria > Bacteroidota > Bacteroidia > Flavobacteriales > Flavobacteriaceae > Flagellimonas. Next base: position 41,443 of record NZ_CAKZYF010000055.1, read on the forward strand.
TTAAAATTTTAGGGATGCGTACATTGGTAATTGGGGATATTCACTCTGGACAAAGAGCGCTGGAACAACTTCTTGATAGAATCCAGATAACTTCACAAGATCATCTTGTTTTTTTAGGAGACTATGTGGATGCTTGGAGCACAGCGGTGGAAACCATTGATTTTTTGATCCAACTGAAGGACCAATTCAACTGCACGTTTATTCGGGGAAACCATGATGAGCTATGCCGGTCATGGTTGATGGACGGGAAAGAAAACCCGCAGTGGTTGGCCCATGGAGGTGCTGCAACCCGTGAATCTTATCTAAAAGCACCAAGACGTATTTGGGAAAGCCATCTCGAGTTTTATGCAGACCTACAGAACTATTTTTTGGATGAAAATAATCGACTTTATCTACATGCGGGCTTCACCAACTTAAAAGGGGTGGATTTTGAATATTTTGACGAACTTTTTTATTGGGACAGAACTCTTTGGGAGTTGGCCAGAGCAATTAATCCAAATTTAGAAGCCACCCATAAAGATTTTCCTAAAAGACTTACCCATTACAAGGAGATTTTTATTGGGCATACTCCAATTTCAAAAACGAGTGTGGTCCCACCACAAAATGGGGCCAATGTATGGAATATTGATACTGGGGCAGCATTTAAAGGTTGCCTTACGGCACTTGATGTTGGAACCAAGGTCTTTTGGCAAAGTGACCCGGTCCACAAACTATATCCGGGTGAAAAAGGTAGAAATTAGAGTTTCCCTCCTTTATGTTCGTCCTGCCATTGGTTTAGCTCACTCCATTTACCTTCATACGCCATTTTAGCCTGTAAGGGCCATGAAGCTGGGTCATGGATGCGGTACCGCTCACCACCAGAGTTAAGGACTTCTTGGCATTTTTCAACTGATGTTTCTGAAAGCGCTTTCCATGTTTTGATTTCAAAGTTGTGGAACAAGCCCTCAATTTTAGGTCCGATCCCTTCGACAATTTTTAGGTCATCTTGTTTTACGGTCTTACCAAAAGCTGCTTTTGCAGCTTTGGCATCAAACGGAATAACCACTGGAACCGTTCCCGGAGCCAATGCGCTTGCCTCTGAGGCTGGTTTCGCTTTCTGGGAAGCGCTCAGTTTCTGATGGCAAGCTTCCAGATCAGCGGTAAGTTTTGAATTCTTTTTTTCAAGCGTTTCAATATCCTCAGTACGGTCAATGACTGTGGAGGTATCGCTACCTTTTCCTATAAGATAGCCCAAAATTCCTGAAATAATTCCGACGAGGGCGGGAATTATCCAACACCAAATATTTAAACTGTCCATCTATGTGATTTTATGTTAAGCGATTAATTTAAAGTGACTACGGTTCTTCTGTTCTTTGCTCTACCTTCTTCGGTATCATTGGCCGCAATGGGCTTGTCGGGACCCATCGAGGAAGTATTTATTTTACTTGCTGATATGCCATTGTTTACCAAATAGGCCTTGGCGAATTCGGCACGCTCCAGTCCCAAACCAATGTTGGTCTCCCTATTTCCCGTATTGTCGGTATGTCCAACAACTTTACACTGGGCATCGGGGACTTTGTCCAAATACATCGAGATTGCAGCTATTTTCTGCCTTTGCGAAGTATTCAAATTAATTGACGCTTCGCCAGTACTAAAATAAAGTACAAGCGGATCGGAAGTAATCGTCTTATAAAGTGTAATAAGTTCTTCTTTTTCATTTTCCGATTTTTCCACAATGGAGAAGACAACAGGACCTTGGTAAACATCTCCGTTTGGGACCATATTGTTCTTTAGTTCCCCGAGCGTATTTATTTGAGAAGAAGAAATTTGATTTAAGACCAAATGATTTTTGACAGAATTGGCCCTGGCGATGCCCAAGTTGGGAAATGCCGTGGTGTTTGTTTCGTCAGCGGTATAATAGCCCGTTATCTCAACCAGATTGTTGGGATTTTCAGCTAAAAATTCCTGTAATCTTGCTGTTCCTTCTTTAACTCCGACGGAGATGGGCATAAGCAAACTTGGGGATGCAGTTTTGAAATTGAAGTTTTCTTCAACACGGTACTCCAAGTTTTCCGCCTCCAACTTAAAGGGGTACGAAGTTCCTTGTTTTTCTAATTTTGAAGGTTGGGATTTTGTGGTTTTTGCCGTGGGCACCTCGTTTACTCCAGAGGTCATACAGCCACTACATAAATTTAGATAAAGTAGGGTGCCAAGAATAATGGTGGCAAGTATACCCAACACATAGGCGGTGCTTCTTGTCATCATAAGAGGGTTAGTGTTCTGACTTCTAAAATATTAAAAAATGTGCAAAACTTTGGTTGAAGCTTATGAAAAATGTAATCTGTAAGGATGAAGCAATCCCTTATGTCCCTAAAAACTGAAAAAATACCAATCATACAGTTTTCGATACCACTGATACGAAACTGTATTCAGGTTTTGGGAATTAATGGGAATTTTAAACAAATATTAGGTAAGGGACCCTATTTCTCCCGACAAAGTTCCGGCATTGAAATGGGGTTTTAATTTAAGTTTGAGTTAGTTAAGTTGGTTTTAAGGCCGTCAATTTTAGGTTCATCCGGGATTGGCGGTTTTGATTTTACAGGTCAAACTTGATTCCTTGTGCTAAAGGGAGTTTCGTGGTATAATTGATGGTATTGGTTTGACGTCTCATATAAACTTTCCAAGCGTCTGAACCGCTTTCCCTTCCGCCTCCTGTCTCTTTCTCTCCTCCGAAAGCTCCACCAATTTCAGCACCAGAGGTCCCGATGTTCACATTCGCGATACCGCAATCACTTCCGGCAACGGAAAGAAATGCTTCAGCTTCTCTCAAATTGTTTGTCATTATAGCGGAGGACAGTCCTTGCGCCACTCCATTTTGGATGGAGATGGCATTTTCGACTTCGCCAGAATATTTCAAGAGATATAGAATGGGGGCAAACGTTTCCTCTTGAACAATGGCGAAAGAATTTTCAGCTTCTGCTATGGCCGGTTTTACGTAGCAGCCGCTTTCAAAACCATCCCCGGAGAGCACTCCACCTTCTACCATGACTTTGCCTCCCTGCATCTTGACTTTTTCCAAGGCGGAGCTGTACTTAGTTACCGCATCTTTATCGATCAGGGGACCCACATGATTGGTCTCGTCCAAAGGATTTCCAATTTTTAACTGCTCATAGGCAGCAATAAGAGCTTGCTTTACTTGGTCATATATATTTTCATGTACGATCAACCTCCGTGTTGAGGTACATCGTTGTCCTGCTGTACCAACAGCTCCGAATACAGCTCCGATAACCGTCATTTTAATGTCGGCATCCGGAGTGACGATTATTGCATTGTTCCCACCAAGTTCTAATAGGGATTTTCCCAAGCGTGCGGCGAGGTTTAGGGCCACTATTTTGCCCATTCGCGTGGAACCTGTCGCAGATACCAACGGAATACGGGTATCATGGGTCATAAATTCTCCCACTTTATAGTTCCCGTTGATGAGGCACGAAATTCCTTCAGGAAGCGTATTCTCCTTTAATACCTGGGCGATTATATTTTGGCTGGCTATTCCACAGAGCGGGGGTTTTTCAGAGGGTTTCCAAACACAAACATCTCCGCAGACCCAAGCCAATGCCGTATTCCAAGACCAAACCGCAACGGGAAAATTAAACGCTGAAATGACACCTACGATTCCTAGCGGATGGTACTGTTCATACATACGATGACCCGGTCTTTCCGAGTGCATGGTGAGACCGTGGAGTTGTCTGGAAAGTCCGACCGCAAAATCGCAGATATCAATCATTTCCTGTACTTCCCCCAGACCTTCTTGATACGACTTTCCCATTTCGTAGGATACCAGTTTTCCGAGAGGTTCTTTAAGTTCACGAAGTTTTTCCCCAAACTGTCGGACAATCTCGCCACGTTGGGGTGCCGGCACTTTTCTCCAAAACTCAAATGCATCCATAGCCACCTGCATTACCTGTTCGTATTCTTCTCGGGTAGTTGTGGTCACTTTTCCGATACTTAGGCCGTCGACCGGGGAAAAAGACTTGATAAAATCCCCTGAACCGAAAGAATCCGAGCCTGTTGAGGTACCTTGATTTACCTCCTTGATTCCCAATTTTTCCAGGGCTTCACCTAAGCCAAAAGAAAGCGCAACAGTTGTCATATTTATAACTTTTTGAAGATGTATCGTTAGATTTTTACAAAGCTACAAAGAAAGGATATTTTCTATAATGGAAATTACTGGTAATAGGAGACTGTTAAAAATACAATGCCCAATAGGGCTGGAGTACCTTGGACGATAAATATCCTTTTTGAAACCGATAGGCCGCCGTAGATTCCTGCTATAAGGACACAAGCAAGAAAAAAGAGCGCAATATTGAACTGCCAAATTCGGTTTTCAATAAAAAGTGACCAAATCAAACCTGCGGCCAAAAATCCATTATAGAGCCCTTGGTTCGCGGCCAGCGTCTTGGTAGGTTCAAATAAGTCCTTTGGGAAACTGCGAAACACTTTTTTCCCCACCGTGGTCCAAACGAACATCTCCAGCCATAGAAAGTAGAGGTGCAATACCGCCACCAAACCGATAAAGATTTTTGAAAGTAAAAACATAAGATTCAATCATCAGCGATAAAGCGTTCATCAACAGGCATGACCGTGCCACATTTCTCGCATGTTCTAAGCTCTTCTGAGCCATAAAAGTGTTTGAAATGCCCCAAAAAGTCCTTTTCAATGTCGTGTAGCGTGAAATACGCTTCGTAAAGCTTGTGGTTACAATTATCGCAGAACCACAGAAGACCGTCGTCCACGTTCATTTGGCTCCGTTTTCTTTCCACTACTAAACCAATGGAGTCTTTGTGCCGCACAGGTGAATGCGGTATTTTGGCAGGATGAAGATACATGTCACCTGGCCCCAGTTTCATGGTTTTCTTCTGTCCTTCCTCCTGAATATGAACTTCTATATTGCCCTCTAGTTGATAAAAAAGTTCTTCTGTTTCGTTATAATGGTAATCTTTTCTTGCATTGGGTCCCGCCACTATCATTACAATGTAGTCTCCCGCTTCTTTATACAGATTTTTGTTTCCTACTGGGGGCTTGAGTATTTCCCTATTCGCTTCAACCCACTTGGTAAGATTAAAAGGTTCCCGAATTGCCATAGTCCAAATTTTTAGGAAAGTTATAAAAAAGACCTTTAGCAAACAGGTACTCTTTTGAAACACTTTACAAAGTGCATGGACCAAGCTGTTATTCTACCAAAAGGAAGATCTGTGTAAAATAAGGTCTCCCTTCCTTATCCAAAACCACACTAAGGGCGGAATGGGTGTAGTTTTCCTCTAAAGTTGTTTTGTGTGATTCGCTCTGCATCCATCCATCCAATGCCTGTTGTGCGGAACTATAGTGCCTTGCAATGTTTTCACCTATTTTACTGGCATCGGTCCTTGCAACGATAGCGGCCGCTCGGGAGTCAAAATGGTCATGACTGAGCTTGTTCTGGGCAATCATGTAGGTGTTGTGGTCTTCGGCAAAGGGATACGTTTCCGAACTGGGGAGAAGTACGTTGGTGCCAATGGACGCTCTATGCGCATTGATAAGTTCAAGTAGCTCATGCTCCATTTCCTTTGCGGATATCTGTACCTTACCATTTGCGTTGAGGTTCTCATTGATGATTTCCTGTTCTGGAGTGGCATCGGCTTTGCTACAAGTAATGAGTACAATAGCCAAAGATGCCGTAAAATAGGCAGCGCTCCACTTTTTCATTTTCGGGGGTGTTCGTTAGTTTTCTCTTGTGCTCCTGCGCTAATCTAAAAGTGGAGCGTTCCCATCCCATAAAAAATCCATAACGGGCCTATTATATCCGATAATTTACAGCTAAGGAGAAGATTTTATACGATTATTTGTTCCGTTGATGTAGCGTTAATCGATAAAATGCGCACGTAATGGAGAAAAACTAAATTTCGAGCTCTTTGGAGGCTTCCTTTTCTTCGAGCACTAAACTAAAAACCAAGGCCCCATTTTCTTTGACAGGTTCATAAAAAATGGAGGATTTTTTGGTTTCTTCATCCACAAAATTGAAGGAAGACGTCAACCGTTCAAAGAAAATGAGCAAAGCGCCCAGAATAATGGCAGTTTTCAATGCACCAAAAATACCTCCCGCAATCTTGTTCAGCAGCCCCAACATGGCAAAATCAGCGATTTTTGTCAAAAACCTCCCAGCAAAATGGATAGCCACAACGATTAGAAAAAAAGTGATCAAAAAGGCCGCGACCTTTACATAGGTTTCGGACCAATTTACCTTTTCGTTCAGATAGTCCCCGGCCAAATAAGAAAAGTGAATAGCCCCATAGATTCCAGCAATTAGTGCTATCAACGAAGCGATTTCTACAAAAAGTCCGTTTTTCAGACCTTTGTACAGACCCCATACCAAAAGAATACCAATAACTATATCCAAGAAGCTCATCCGAGGGTTTTCGACAAATATAGAACTTTGGTTTGTACCTTTACCGGACCAATTTGCAGTATGGCCAGGGACGAAAAATTAAAAGAACGCTGGGATATTTTAGTCGAAAAATTATCCGCCAAGTTTTCGGATGGAGACCCATTGGATTTGGATGGAATCATTTATTTGGTGGGAATACAGGAGCTTGGTAGTTTTCATCGGAGTTTTAAAAAAGATGAAAAAGTAAATCTGATGCACATTGGAATTTGTAGACTTTTGGAGCCCTACGGCTATTACGATTTTGATTTTTTTGATGAGGATGGATGGCCCCATTACAAAATTAAGGCTGAACTTCCCCCTTTAAAAGCCGGTGAGCAAGCTATTTTGATGAAGGAAGCTTTGGTGAATTACTTTCTTGAAAAAAGGTATATCGACTGATGGAACTGAAACAACCTTATTACGCTGTAATTTTTACCAATACCCGAACCGAAGGGGATGATGGATACGCCGAGATGGCCGAAGAAATGGAAAGATTGGCCAGGGAGCAACCTGGATTTCTGGGTTTTGAAAGTGCGCGATCTTCTTTGGGGATTTCCGTGAGCTACTGGAAAAACTTGGAATCCATTTCCCGATGGAGATCGAACATCGATCACAAGGTTGCTCAAGGAAAAGGGAAAACAACATGGTATTCTTGGTATAAAGTCAGGGTATGTACCGTTGATAGAGAATACGAGTTCACACGTCAGAGTTAATGTTATCTTAGATCAGCAAGTAGTGTAAACGTTTACATTTTATGTATTTTTGAAGTTCCATTTAATTAGTTATGAAAGAGAGTATCAGATTTTCCAATTTGGAAAGGGGCCAAAAGATTCAGGATTTACAGAATGAAATCTTTGATTTGGTGGTCATTGGTGGAGGGATTACAGGGGGAGGAATTGCCCTGGACGCGGCATCTCGCGGGATGAAAGTAGCTTTGTTGGAAAAAGGGGATTTTGCTTCGGGCACCAGTAGCAAGTCCACTAAACTGATACATGGGGGACTGCGCTATTTAAAACAATTTGATTTTTGGTTGGTAAAGGAAGTGGGGTCTGAGCGTGCCATTGTGCACAAATTGGCACCACATCTGGTGCTACCGGAAAAAATGTTACTTCCCTTAATAGAGGGGGGTTCATACGGAAAATGGCTAACCTCCATCGGACTTAAGGTCTATGATATTTTGGCCCAGGTGACGGGAGATGACAAGCGGCAAATGCTGGAAAAAAAAGAGGCCATGAAATTGGAACCCCTTTTGCCAAAAAAAATTCTGAACGGCGCCGGTTATTATGCCGAGTACCGTACAGATGATGCCCGTTTGACGATAGAGAACATCAAGACCAGTCTTCAACATGGGGCCAAAGCCTTGAACTATGCCAAGGTAGTTGACTTCTTGTACAACGATAACATCATTTCAGGAGTTAAGGTGAAAGACGAATTGGGCAAGGAGGAATTTGAAATAAAATCGAAGTACGTCATAAGCGCTGCGGGACCCTGGGTGGATGAACTGCGGAGCACCAACAACTCCAAAAAAGGAAAGCGTCTCCACCTGACCAAAGGAGTCCATTTAGTATTCCCAAAAGATAAATTGCCCGTAAAACAGTCCGTCTATTTTGATATTCCTGATGGACGCATGATGTTTGCCATTCCTCGGGGCAAGGTCACCTATGTGGGCACTACAGATACCAACTTCAATTTGGACAAAGATGAGGTCCGCACGGATGTAGCCGATGCAATCTACCTCATATCCGCTGTGAACAATATGTTCCCGGACATCAACTTGGAAATGGAGGATATTGTTTCGTCTTGGGCCGGGTTGAGACCCTTGATTCACGAAGAAGGAAAATCTGCTTCGGAATTATCCAGAAAAGATGAAATTTTTACTTCGGATACGGGTCTTGTCAGTATTGCCGGGGGAAAACTAACAGGATATCGTAAAATGGCAGAACGTGTTGTAAATCGCATCGCCAAAAAAATGGAAGAAGAGTATGAAGTTACTTTTGAACCTTGTTCCACCGATAAAATTCCACTTTGTGGCAACGACTTTAAAAAATACAAGCACGTTCAAAAATATATTGATGAGGTTTACGGTCGCATCAAGAAGGATGGTTTCTCTAAATACGATGCATGGTATCTGGTCACCACTTATGGCAAACAGGCAGAAACGATTTTGGAAAATTATGCTTCTTTGGCAAACAAAGATGCATACACCAAAATGATTTGTGCGGAAGCCCAGTTTTCTATCGCTTTTGAAATGACTTCGAACCCTTTGGATTTCTTTATTAGGCGCACCGGTAGACTTTATTTTGATATTGATAGTGTCCGCGATTACTTAGAACCCGTTACAGAAGAATTCAAAAAGGCATACTGTTATGATGATGCCCAGATACTGGAATTCAATGAAATGATTCAAGAAGAATTGGAATCCCATTCCAATTTTTCCCTGGAACGTATCTAAGAACGCATACCGGTCATCTCTTGGGCCCACTGGATTATTAAATTGACAGTCCCTGGATCCCACTTCCCAGGTTTGCCCTCAAAAGAGTCCTTGGCATTTTCATGAATGGTATTCCAATGGTCGAGCTTTGGATATTCATAAAGTAAATGGTCCTTGTGTCCATTCCGCTCCAATACTTCGATAATCATTTTATTGTCGAAGGAAGACATGATCCAATCGTTGGTCCCACGGAGAATACGAACGGGAACTTTTACCTTTTCCCATGCCCCTGCCAAATCAAAATCTTGGAGTTGTTGGTAATACGCCATGGGGCGGCCGTACATATGTTCTGGGTCATGGTAATTGTATTCGGCCAGTGCAGGATAGGTCTCGACCACTTCTTGATACGTCTTTTTCTCGATGAGCATTCCATGATACAAAGGAATGTAGTATCGGTTCATTTTTTTAACGATTTGGGATTCGTTGTTTCCCTTGAAAGATAAGATGCGTCGTTCAATTTCCAGCATGTGCTCATACCAAGTCTTAAAGAAAGTACCATCTGAAATTACTCCGGCCAAACCAAACTCGTTGGCCAAGAGCGGGGCCAGAGCACTTCCCATACTGGACCCGTACACAATAATGTTGGAAGTGTCAACATAGGGTTTCGCTTTTAGAAACCTGATAGCGCTGCGATATCCTTCCAGGTCCATTAAAAAACTGGATTGGCTACAATCCCCTTCACTATCTCCAACGCCGGGTTTTTCAATTCGCAGCACGATCATATTTGACTTTTCCACGAGTTCTTTAATGGTTTTGCCCCAGTTGGTACCTCTTCGTCCTGAGTACGTTTCTATACTGGAACAGCTGAGACCACCTATCAAAACTACCGCTGGAAGTTTTCCGGATTTTTGTGGTTTGGTAATAATTATCCTTTGGGTAATGCCGAAAGTGCTGCTCACTTCTTCATAATAGGTGTCCAGTCCTTCGTGCTGCTCTTTCGCCAAGGGATCGAACAGTACATTTTCTTCCCTTGTTTTGGAGCCTCGCAGCACCTTTATTTTTGTTGTTTCCGACGCGCGCAATCCGTAGGTGATATCACTCCAAACATTTACGTCTTTGACCAACTCACCATTGACTTCAATAATAATGTCGCCAGATAAAAATCCTGCTTGGTCCAAAGGACTTCCAGGATCAATACTGCTAATTTCTGCTCCTGGAGTATCAGGTTTTGGGATATGTATATCAGCCTGCCACGAACTTCTTCGCCCTAATAGTTGCGCTTGTGTTGAAACCGAAATAGTACCAAGAATGGCAAGGAATGCCAAAGAGATTGTTTTTTGTGCCATCTATTCGCTTTTAAAGAAGATTTAAAATTAGATTGGCTATTTTTAGACGAGGAGGATTTTATGTCTGTACTGCTATTTTTTATGTGAAAAGTACATGTATTATGATTTGAATTTTTGACAAATGGGAAAGGTCAATGACTTCTATCTTTTTAACTCTAGAATTGCGACGCACGTTATTTTTTGGACAGCCTATTATGTGCTTTTTGGTCTCATTTGGGTAGGAGAAGAAGGGTATTTGGCTTCTTTTTATTTGGAGTTCGTTCTATTGCCCATACGTATTCTGGCGGTGTATTTAACGATTTATTTTTTGCTTCCGAAGTACTTGCTGGGAAAAAGGTATATGCCATTTTTATTGGGTTATGCGATTGTACTGCTTTCCGGAGGAATTTTACAACGTGTGTTCATCCATTTATTTTACGAAAACCTGCTGTTGAATGATTCCGGCAACGGTCTTTTTAATAGTATGAAGTTGGTTAGGGCCATCGTACTGATAAATACGACCGCAATTTTGGTTCTCGCCCTCAAAATTTTTCAACTATGGGTAAAAGAATCTGAAAAAAACCAAAACTTGGAAAGTGAAATCTTGGAAGTACGATCCAGTAGAAGGACACATCGCATAGCTACCCAAGACATTTTATTTGTGGAAGGTTTGGGAAATTATGTTACCTATCATATGCTGGATGGGTCCAAAATAACAAGTTATGGAACGGTCAAGGCAGCGTTGGCACAACTGCCCGCTAATTTTAGCCGAGTACATAAATCCTACATCGTCAACAAAAAGCACATCAAGTCTTATGACACCATGACCATTGATGTGAACAACAACGCCATACCCCGTGGAAAAAGTGTCTCCGACGAGGTCTTGAATCTTTAAGTCGGTCTAGATTTTTACCATAGACTATCCTTGACCGCCATTTACAAATAATACCAGAGCAAATCTTTTTTGCATTATACGGGTTAAAAGCTAAACCTCAAGATTTCATCAATACAATTGAGAATATCTGATAATCAAAAAGTTATGATTTTGGCACAATGCTTGGTTTGTATGATTTAAATCAAAAGACTGGTATTATGGGAAATGGAAAACTACTACTTGGATTATTGCTGATAAGTTTCTTGGCGACATCCTGTTACACCGAAGTGATTATAGAGGACGAATTTATTACGGAATCGCCCGTTAATACCGCCCTGGTATTGGAATCTTACGACTTATGGTATGTTGATATCAATGCAAGTCGTGGTAACGGAGAAGTTCCCTTTCTTCAGCGCGCATTTACCATTTCCTTTGATAGAGGGATTGTCTATGTAAATAACAATCTAGCGGGAATTGGGAAAACCGGTAACGGTCTGGGTATTGATGTGGGCACGTATGGCACCTTGAATGGGGCCGTGGAAATAGACCACGATATTGATAGGCTTTGGTTATTGGAGGTTTTGGCCGTTAATAGCAACACTATTGAGCTTTACGACCCCAACTCCAATACCTTTTATTTACTAAGGGGATATCAAAGGAACAATTTTGATTATGATTTGGTTTTTTATGACAACATCAATTATTTCTTACAGGAGTATGAAGTTTGGGAAAAAACATTCACCGGTGAAGTAGGGGCGATAAACGATTTTGATCAAGAGAACTACCTCCAGTTTTTATCAGGTGGGGGTCAGGGGGGATTTCGTTCTTCTGTTGATAACCTAGGATTGCCATTGGCGGAACTGGTCTGGGACTATGAAGGGATTTACGAAGTTTTTGATGTAGAAGGAGATACCACCCTAAAAACTTTAACATTGGATTACGATTTCCTGGGCAATGATTATTTTGAGCTGTACGTTATTAATGATAGTACCATAGAGCTGTATCACGTTTCCAGTGGTACAATCTATGAGTTCACAGGAAGAGGATTTGTGCAGTACCTGAAGGCAAATCCAAAGACGGGAAAAAAACGTGAAAAAGTTAAAAAGTCCATAATGAACGTAAAACGTCAACGTAAAATGTAAGGACAAAATATAGTGTTCGACTATATAAACAAGTTTTTTGGTTGGTTATTTAGTTAAAAATCGCCTCAAGTGCTAGCTTGGGGCGGTTTTTTTTGAATAATCTCCTTTATCCGTCAAGGGTGCTCCAATTTCGTAATTCTTGAGATTGTACACCAAAAACCAAAGATTAATCCTATTTTTGCCGGCTTCAAAATGGCGGCAATGAAAAAATACCTGAATCTTTTCGACTTTTCACAAAAAGTAAACTATCGCACGGAGGTTTTATCCGGGATTACCGTGGCCCTGGCCCTCGTACCCGAAGCAATTGCCTTTGCCTTTATTGCAGGCTTATCTCCTTTAACAGGTCTTTATGCAGCTTTTGTGATGGGTTTGGTAACCTCAATTTTAGGTGGCAGACCTGGCATGATTTCTGGGGCTACGGGAGCCGTCGCAGTGGTTATTGTCAGTCTTGCTAAGGACTATGGTGTGGAATATGTTTTCGCTGCTGTCATCTTGGCCGGCATGCTACAGGTTGCCGCAGGTTTTCTTCGCATGGGAAAACTTATGCGATTGGTACCGCACCCGGTCATTTTCGGTTTTGTGAACGGTTTGGCCATTATCATATTCATGTCGCAACTGGATCAGTTTAAAACCCAAGATGGGAGCTGGCTGAGCGGAGGCACTCTCTACATTTTTATGGGATTGGTCCTATTGACCATGTCAGTCATCTGGGGACTGCCCAAATTAAGTAAGGTCGTTCCCGCTTCGCTCGTGGCCATACTTTTAGTGTTTGGACTTGTGTTTTTCTTCAATGTGGAAACCAGAACAATAGGGGATATCGCATCCATCCAGGGAGGGTTTCCTCCATTTCATATCCCGGACGTACCCTTTACGTTAAAAACACTCCAAATCATTTTTCCCTATGCCGCTATCGTTGCAGGTGTTGGACTAATTGAAAGCTTACTGACTTTGAACATTGTGGATGAAATTACGGAAACACGAGGTAGGGGAAATAAGGAAGCCGTGGCCCAAGGGACCGCCAACATCCTTTCCGGATTGTTTTCGGGGATGGGGGGTTGCGCGATGATAGGTCAAAGCCTTATCAATACTTCCAATGGGGCCAGGGCCAGATTATCCGGCATTGTAGCTTCGTTAATGTTGTTGGCTTTTGTGATGTTTGGTTCTGATCTTATCGAAAAAGTGCCTATGGCTGCCTTAACGGGACTGATGATCATGGTCGCATTGGGAACCTTCGAATGGGCCAGTCTCCGTGTTTTTAAACGTATGCCCAAGTCCGATGTTCTGGTCATGGTATTGGTCACTTTGGTGACCGTATTCCTTCACAATTTGGCGCTTGCCGTTTTGGTGGGGGTTATTATCTCGGCACTGGTCTTTGCCTGGGACAACGCCATTCGGATTCGGGCAAGAAAATATGTGGACGGATCCGGTATCAAACACTACGAGATATATGGACCCTTGTTCTTTGGTAGCACTACCCTATTTTCCGAAAAATTCGATGTGTTGAACGACCCTTCAGAGGTGGTCATCGACTTTGAAGAAAGTAGGGTCGTGGACATGTCTGCAATTGAAGCGGTCAATAAAATCACGGAACGGTACAAAAAGGTGGGCAAAAAAGTCCATTTAAAACATTTAAGTCGAGATTGTAGGCGTTTGTTGAAAAACGCAGATGATATCATCGAGGTCAATGTAATCGAAGACCCGACCTATAAGGTCGCTGTTGATAAAATTTGGCCGTACAAATAAAGGTCATGTCTATTCGCTGACTGTTCCTCTAAAAACACTCACCTTGGGATTGATAGGGTTTCCCGTTGTTCTTCGCATTAAGGTGATCTGTCCTGTATGGTAGATACAATCGGAGAGCATGCCATTCACCATGTTCCAATAGGGAAAAGAGGATTGCTTATCTCCGCGTTGAAAAACAACCACGAAATCTTCAAAGTCTTTCGCTTGTTTCCCAGCGATGGTTTCACTGGCGGCTTTCAAATTTTCCAGGGTCATTTTGCGTAGTTGTTCATAGGGATATCCCGAAAAATCGGTTGGTCGGACATTTGGGGTTGCCGACGGGGCATTTAGGATCATTTCGGACATACCATAAATATGCTGCAACGTTTCTAAAACAGTCCTGGATTCTTCTGTAGGCCGATAAGCCAAGTCTTTGGGGGTCAATCCTTCCGTGGCCCAATGGTAACGAAAGCCCAAACCATCTATCATTCGAGAAACCAGATTTCCGGGACTGTAATCCGCCGGATACTCCGGGATTTCCCGAAAGGGTAGTTCTTGTGATTTCATAGTGATTGAAAAAAATAAAACAAGGAGGACAATGGGTAACTTTTGTATCATCTAATGCAATTTTCGTGGACTCCAAACTTCATAGATAGGTTTTCCTCTGCTACTTTCCCCGGAATGGTGCCAGTTGCCCTCTTTTATCTTAAAATCAAAAGAAAGACTGGCTCCTACCCTGGAATTGTCCTTCGAGAAAAAATCAATGTTTTCTGTATATTTTCCATTTTCCGTGGTATACGTGCCACCTCCCGTACCCATAAATTGTTGGGTCTCGGTGTTGTAAGCAATCCATTGAAAACGCGTTCCAGAAAGAATTTTCATGGTTTTTCGAGGTCGATCGGTATCCCTCTGCTGTATTTTCCCATCCCGCATTCTTCCTGAAATCAACCAGGCTCCTGATAATTTTCCTGGAGTTCCATCATCAATTTGGGTCCAAATCGTATCTCCCATGCGAATTTGATTATCCACGAATTGGTATGCTTCCTTACGGCTTGTACCAACGCGGCTCGGATCAAAAGAAGCGAATTCATAAGTGCAGTCCAGGTTATTGTTCTGTACTTTGCAAGTACCGCCCCAAGTACCCATGAACGCTCCTGTTTCTTTCTCAAAAAATGCCTCTGCAATATGTCCATCAGAAATAATGATGACATGATGTATGTTGATACCTTTTTCATTCTTTAGAGAAGTTTCCCATGCCCCTTCCGGCGATTGGGATCGCAAGATGGCCCACCCAAAAAGTAGGGCAAACATCCATATACAGGGTTTAATTACTGAAATCATCGGCATAGCGGGTGTTACCTTCCAAATCCTTTAAATATACATAATCCAAAGACCCACTTCCTGTGAATGTGAAAATTAATCCCATAATATCGCCTTGTGCCCCTGTAAATTGGTTTTCTAAACACAAAGTATCATTGATATAAAATTGTACGATATTGTTGTTACTTATGATTTTTAAATGTTGCCATTCATCCATATTGGCCCCCAGTAAAGAGAAATCGTTCTCAGAACCCATAAAAAAGTTATCGCCCAATTTTAAGTTGAGATTGCTTTCACATCCTTTGTCTATGATTCCAACCCAAGACGCGTCTTTTTCATCGATCCATTTTACTTCCAAAAAGGGACAGGTTAGGTTTTTCGTGTTTTCGAAGCGAACTTTGGTTTCCAAAACAAAGGCATCGCTTGCCAATCCCTTAAAGTCACGTACGTTGAAGTAGGATAAGATCAAATTTTGGTTCAGGCCAAAGCCAAGTGCTTCACGCGTAGTGTTCTGAAGTGTTAATTTTCCATCGGATTGGATTTCCGGGGTAGCGGCATATTTCGGAATTTGCTGCATAGGGTTCGATTTTGCGGTCGCGAGCCAACCATTCGTTTGAATGTGAATCCGCTCTTTTTGGATAATACTGTCATTGGCGATTAATCTGGCCCAATGGAATCCCGGGTAATAATAAATTTGGGAAAAGGTTTTCTTTTGGGGGTCAATCCGGAATTTGTGCATTGGATTCCAAGAGCGTTGGATAAAAAAACTGTCGGCCTTGGTCTGGGTGAGGTCATACGAAAAAATGACAGAATTGGGGACATTAAAGGCAACGGTCTTATTTGCCGAAAAAACAACATCTTTAGGGACTTCCATTTCTGGTTCGCCACGGATCAACGAAATCAAAAAATACATCAAAACAATTGTGCCCAACACGGCAACTACCGGAATTATTTTCGTAAATCGATTGGATTGGGCAACAGTTTTATAGGGTTTTTGGATTTTTGAAAGTTGTTCACGTCGATAACTGTTCCAGTTTTCATGACCAAGTAAGGAAACCAAGGCATTTAATGTGCTGATATGTGGTAAGCTGGAATATTCATTTTTCCAAAGCCGTTTCATCGTGGACAAACTGATTTGAATGTTTTTTTTCTCGTCCATAAGGTCAATGAGATACTGCAAATCACGTTGGCCCAGAGCAGTATTTGAACCTACCTTATCTGGAAAATAGCGCTTTTCAATGTCTTGTAAACACTGGTTTACATGTGCTCTATCATGGGATATCATGACCGTATATATTTTTAATTGGACGCGTTTTGAATCTTAAATAAACGGTTTTTGGTGGTTTGTTACAGTGTTGATGTTCGGATTTTTGACAAAAAACAAAAATGGATGCTCAAAAGATAAAATCAAAACTAGTATTTACAGTGACGTTGGTGTTGATTCTGAATCAGATGGTACTTGGCCAAGCCGTCCCATTTATCTCTGAAAACTGGAGAATAATTGACAACGAAAACAACCAAAATTTAGATTTTCATACCACAACCTATAAGGGAGAAAATGCATTGCGACTGGGGAGGCACAAAATAGCTCGGTTGGAAGGCAAGACCTACGAAAATTTTGTATTGGAGGTTGATATTGCCGGAAAGGCAATGCCAGGTATTGGTTTCCATGCATCAGACTTATGGGACTACGAATTTCTGTATTGTCGCGTATTTTCTGGAGGAAAAACGGATGCCCTTCAGTATGCCCCGGTCTATAACGGCGCTTTGCCCTGGCAGCTATATAACGCACCCAATTACGAGACTATGGCAGTATTTGAACCCAAAGAATGGTTTCACCTAAAGATAGAGGTATATGGAAATCTTATGCGCGTATTTGTTGGAGAAGACGATGAACCGGAAATGGAAGTTGCACTTTTACAAAAAGAGGCGGAGAAAGGGGCAATATTTTTAAAGACCAGTTTTGCTGAAGCCTATTTTGCAAACCTGCGTATAAATCGTTTGGATGTTCCTTTTTCCATACGTAATGAAGAAAAGTTACAGCAGTTCTTGACCGATTGGGAAATTTCCGAACAACTACAAGGGAACCTATATAGCCAGAGACAGTTCTACCAATGGTTCAACCAAGCCAAAGAGGCGCATACATGGAAAGTCATCAAAGCAGCAAAAAATGGCATTGTCAATTTGGCGCAATATTTTGATCACCCCAAGGAATCTGTTTTTGCCCGAACAAACATTCCAGCTTCAGAAGCTAAAAAGGTCACTTTGGCTTTTGATTATACCCAAGTTTTATTAATTGTGTTGAATGACCAAGTATTATTTTTTGGACGCGAACTGGATTCGGACAATTTTATGCGGATGATGGATGGAGAACAAAAGATAGACTTATCACTCAAAAAGGGAGATAATACGTTGGTCTTCTGGATACGGTCCGATGATGAATGGCAAGAAGCCAACCCCCGTTATCTCGGTAGGAAACAGGCGATGAATTGGGGATTTATTGCCAAGGTTGAGGAGTAGCCCTTTTTTAGACCGAAAAACCATCGTACGATTTAAAAACCGAGTAGCATTTAAAAGGCCATTATGAAGTAAGATTGATTAATTTCCCGTAATTTTCCTGTTTAAATTAGTACACAGAAAAAAACATTATGAAAAAATCGATTTTTTTGCTTCTAGCTTCGTTTTTGATGGTCATTATAGGTTGTGGTGAGAAAAAGACGGAAAAAAAGGAGGAGGGTTTCCAAGTAAACCGCGCCAAGAAGGAAGAAAAAAAGGAAGTTGATGAAAATGTAATTTCACTTTCATCCAATGATTTGATGCAGTTTGACAAATCTGAACTTAAAGTAAAGGCGGGAAAAAAGGTTACACTTACCTTGAGACATACCGGAGAAATGGACAAAATGGTAATGGGTCATAATTTTGTCCTTTTGGAGGCGGGTACGGATGTTGGCGAGTTTGCTGCTGATGCAGCTGTTGCCAGGGAATCAGAGTATATCCCAGAAAGTGACGCCATCCTGGCCTACACGAAGTTGATAGGTGGTGGTGAGGTAACAAGCATCACTTTTGATCCCCCTGCTCCGGGCACTTATGATTTTATTTGCAGCTTTCCAGGACATTATGGAATCATGAACGGGAAGTTCATTGTAGAGTAATTTTACCTTGATTTTATGTTGGGTTAGGATTTAGGGCTTTACGTCTTCAAAGAACTGTAGGGCTCTCTGCTCGCTGTAGCTTATGTTGTTTCTACCCCAAAATCCTACATGACCTCCAAAATTTGGTGTTTCTAGAAAGAGCTTTCGGTTTTTTTCCGCTTCTTTATAAGGATAACAACTGTCGCCCAAAAAGGAATCATCCTTCGCGTTGATAATCATTGCGGGGACTGATATGGTCTTGAGATATTGGAGAGAACTACATTTGGTATAATAATCCAGGGCATCTTTAAAGTTATGGGCCTTACTGGTATAGATATCGTCAAAGTCTTTTAGCGTCTTTATGGATGTAATATCTGTATCGGTGATCTTTTCCGGGAATAACTTCTGTTTTTGACGAAGTTTTTTTAAGAGGTGTTTTTTAAATCGTTTGGCGTATAGGATGTTTTTACGGGAAAGCAATTGTTTACAGGACGAATGAAGATCACAAGGTACCGAGACTGCGACGGCAGCTTGGATTTTTTTGGGTAGGGTAGGTCGTTCTCCCAAATATTTCAAGATTAGGTTGCCTCCCAAACTAAATCCCTTGAGGTAAATAGAGCGATATCTTTTTTGTTCCAAAATATGTTGGATAACTTCATCTAAATCTTCTGTTGCACCCGAATGATACGAACGAAACAGTATATTGGGTTCGCCACTACACCCCCGAAGGTTAATAGAACACGCATCAAATCCACTTAAATTGAACAGTTTGGCACTCCCCGTAATATATGGACGTTGGGCGGTACCTTCCAATCCATGAAGTAGAATGACCAGTCTGTCCGTTTGTTTATTTGTGTAGCTCCAATCCAGATCCAAAAAATCGGTATCGGATAAGATCAGCCGCTCCCTTTTCTGTGCCAAATTGTTGACCTGCCTCACCAAGCCAGCATAGATGGTAGAAAAGTGTCCGTTTTTAAAGAGAAGTGGGGGATCGTACGTTGATTTCACTATGGGCATCAATACAGGATATTATGCTTGGGGTTTACTTTTTCGGGCAAATCGGTCTCATCTAGCATATCTCTTAAATCGATTTCAATAGTGCGGCATAAGGCGGTCATGGGCACATCGTTTATCCTTCCTTCAAATGGGTCTTCACTATTGCTGCCCACTTTTTCCATGGTAGAGAATATCCATGAAATCAAAATGGAGAAAAATATCATTAGACCAATGTACCACCACGAATTATCACCTTCCAAAGCAGTAAGTTGTTTTTCAAAAACATTTAAAAGCCCTAAGGGCAGGAGCAATAAAAAAATCCAGGTGAAAATTGTACTGAAATATGCATATTGCCTAGGGAACGGTGTATTTTTGATACGCTCGCACTTCCCTTGTAAATTGTAAAACTCTTCCAGGGAATGGTGCATGAGAAGTTTATCAAATTCTGTAATCTTCTGTTTCTCCAGCAACTGTTTCAGATGAGCACCTTGGTTTTTGACCAAGTGCGTGGCCACATTTCGACGGTTTTCCAAGTCGTCAACTTCTTCAGGACGCAATAATTGGTCCATGCCCATACATACCGGATTTCGTTCCCCGTGTCTATCAAATAAACGCTCAACCGCTCTATTTTCTTTAATGGAAAAGCTAGTAGGTTGTCTAAGTTGGACACGTAGGGCGTTGAGCCATGCGATATGCCGATAAATCAATGTAACCTGTGCATCCCGGTCCTCCTTTACCAAACTGAGCACTTGATTTGCCCAAGTACGTGAGTAATTCACTATCCCACCCCATATTTTTCGAGCTTCCCAAAAACGATCATAGCTTTGACTGTTTTTAAAGCCCACGTAAAAGGCTACCGCAATTCCTATGACCGAGATGGGTTGAAACGGAATATCAATGTGTTTCCAGTCCCAGTAGTGGTACAGCAAAAAAATAAGGCTTGCGTAGAGGGTAAAAAAAATGAGATTTTTCCAACCAAAACGCAAGATAAGCGTCCAGCTGATATTTCTTTTGATATACATAGATGGTGATTCGTATTTAAAAATACTTAAATCTATAATTATTTGTCTTTTATGTAAAAAATGAATCTCAAGTTTGTCGTATTTTTAAGGGAATGGTGTGTTGGAGACGATTATAGTTTACCACGATTCAATTTTTAGCTTGGATTTTCCCAAAACCGGAATCACATAGTAGTTTTAAATACCAATAAAAATGAAAGACCCACGTTTTCCAGAACTTACTTCTAGACAAATAACCATTTTAAAAGGATATGGTGCGCTGGAGAGTCATCCGCCGGAAACGCGTGTTTTCGCATTGGGGGATTTGCAATATGATTTTTTTGTGGTGCTGGATGGGGAAGTCTCCATTGAAGATCCCTATAATGAAAATAAGGTAATCGTTGCCCATAAAAAAAATGAGTTTACAGGGGACAGTGGGATGCTTTCCAACCGCGGAGCCCAGTTTCATGCCATTACCAAAGGAAACACCTGCCTTCTGAGAATTACGCCTAAAAGACTCAAGGAAGCTATAGCCAAACATAGTGATATCAGCGATGTGCTCTTGAATGCATTTTTGTTGCGACAGGAAACGGTACTATCTGAATTCACTGGCGGGATTATGTTACTCGGGTCGGGCAACTCCAAAGAGACCTATGCAATTCGTGATTTTATGGATAAAAATCATATCTGGTATAATTTTTTGGACATCGATATCTCCAAAAGGGCATTGGAACTCCTAAATAACTTTAACCTTACGGAAAGTGACCTCCCTATTTTAATAAACAGTGAGGCCAAAGTATGCCAAAACCCATCTTTGGAACAAGTGGCCCGTTATTCAGGGGTACTCATGGATTTTGAGGACAAGGTTTTTGATTTGCTTGTGATCGGTGCGGGACCCGCTGGTCTGGCAGGCAGTGTATATGCAGCCTCAGAAGGATTAAGTGTGGTGACCATAGATAGTAAAGCACCAGGGGGTCAAGCAGGGAAAAGCTCAAAAATAGAGAATTATTTGGGGTTCCCCACTGGGATTTCGGGTAGTGATTTAGCGAATAAAGCTTATGTGCAGGCCCAAAAGTTTGGATGTAACATTTCCATTCCCCACGAGGCAGAGCGGGTGGAACACACCGGCATGCATTTTATTTTGTACGCTTCCAATGAAAAAGTTATCAAGGCCAAAGCTATCATGGCCGCAACCGGTGCCAGCTATAGAAGTCTTCCCATTGAGAATATTGAAAAATTTGAAGGGAGCGGGGTATACTATTCCGCCACAGGAATGAATGCTTCAGCCTGTAAAAATGAGTTGGTTGGTGTGGTAGGAGGGGGAAACTCCGCCGGACAAGCCGCACTTTTTCTTGCAGACCATGCCAAAGAAGTACATGTTATTTTGAGGGGTAACGATTTAGGTGCCAAAATGAGTGATTATCTGGTACAGCGGATAGAGGCTTCGGAGAATATTTTTGTCCATTTGGGGACACAGGTCAAGGAACTGCATGGACAATATCATTTGGAATGGTTGGTATTGGAAAACACTGACGGGACAAGAACGCAAAAAGAAATCACCAACTTGTTCACGTTTATTGGTGCAAGGCCGTGTACAGACTGGTTAAAAGGTTTGGTGGCAACGGACGAAAAAGGGTTTATTTGCACAGGACCAGGAATAAAGGAAGAAAGTCTTTTCAAATGTTCTATTTATTCTGGAAGGAAACCTCAATCTTTGGAGACCAGTATCCCAGGATTTTTTGCCGTAGGTGATGTACGAAAAGGTTCGGTAAAACGTGTAGCGTCCGCAGTTGGGGAAGGGAGTATGTGTGTAAGCCAAGTGCACCAATTCCTGGATGATTTAAAAAAAGTTCAAATGGTGGAAACATGACCTACTGGAGTATCTACTTCGGATAGGTCTCCAGTAGTCGGTTTTGTTTTTGAATGGCTTCCTTAAATTCCAACTTTAAGCTTTCTACCAAATCTAGAACGGACAGCACATTTTGTATGGTAGTGACTCCTTGCCCTGCGGACCAGATGGTCTTCCACGCCTTGGCTTCGGTATCCAGTTCTTTTCCAAAATCGACTTTATGGCCCTTTTTTAAATCCTCCTCAGAAATACCTGCAGCTTGCAGGCTAGCTGCCAAAAAATTGGCATGTACCCCAGAAATTGCGGCAGTGTAGACTACATCGCTGGCTCCAGCTTCGATGATCATCTTTCTATAATCCTCGGGCGCCTTACTTTCCTCTACATTAATAAAGCGAGTACCCATATAAGCTAAATCGGCACCCATTTGCATGGCTGAAGCAATATCCTGCCCCGTACTGATGCAACCGGACAGCAAGATGGTCTTATCGAAAAACTGTTTTACCTCTGCGACCAGACTCATCGGATTTATACTTCCGGCATGGCCCCCTGCACCCGCGGCCACCAAAATTAGACCATCGACTCCAGCTCCGGCCGCTTTTTGGGCATGTCGCTTTTTGATGACATCATGAAAAACCAGACCACCATAACTATGGACCGCATCAACTACTTGACTTACAGCACCCAGAGACGTAATAATCAAAGGTACCTTGTGTTTTATGCATAGTTTTAAATCGGCCTCTAACCTCGGATTGGTCGGGTGAACTATCAAATTGACTCCAAAAGGAGCAGCCTTTTTTCCTGTTTCTTCTTCAAAGTTTTGGAGCACGGTCTTAATTTCTATCAACCATGCTTCAAAACCCTCACTAGTTCTCTGATTTAGTGCTGGAAAAGTTCCTACAATGCCATTTTTACAGCATTCTATGACCAATTTGGGACCAGAAATCAGAAACATCGGTGCAGCGATGACAGGGAGTGCTAGGTCTTGGATAAATTCAGCTTTATGGCTCATGGGTTCGTGTTAAAGTATCATTAAAAATAAATTGATTTTCCGGTTTAAGGGACTTCTTTCCTCAAAACTGTGATAATTTAGCAATTATTATGCATGCATAACAAATAACCACCTATGTTTTTTAAAGAGTTTGACATTCGATGGAGCGATTTGGATGCGAATCGCCATTTGGCGAACGCGGCCTATATCAATTATATGAGCCATACTCGTATGGCCTATTTGGGCCAGTTGGGGTTTAACCAAAAATCTATGGCGCACCACAATATTGGTCCAGTGGTGTTCTATGAACATATGTACTATTTTAAAGAAGTTTTTGCCGGAAAACCAATAAAGGTTTCATTGGACCTGAAAGGATTGAGTGAAGATGGAATGTTTTTCGAATTTCAACATGATTTTTTTGACAACCGGGGGAAAAACTTTGCACGATGCGAAATGATGGGAGGTTGGCTGGATTTAAAGGAACGCCGGCTTGTGGGTTTGCCCCAAGAGTTTTTGGATGCTTTTGAACAAATGGAAAAGGGAGAAGGGTTTAAGACGTTGACCAAGGAGGATACGCGAAGATTCCCCAGATTACCCAAGGACTTATAAACGTCATTTTTTGTAAAGTTTGGGTCGAAAATCGTTTGATGCCAATACGATTTGGTCACCAACACGCAAAGAATCCGCTTTTTTTTGTTCGATTTCCATTTTGAACACGTGGTCTTGAACCAGCAATTGGACTTCTACCACATTATCTTTCTGGGTGAAATCAAGAATTTCACCACTTACTTTAAACTTTTCAGGAATCTTTTTTGAAGAAAACAGGTTGATGGGAGCACCTTGCTGTACCACCTTTCCTTCCTTCAGTTGAATGGCCCAATCGGACAATTTGATTATTTCTTCTTTGTTGTGACTTACCAAAATAGTGGTCAGCTGATATTCTTTATGTGCTTCCAATACGCAAAATTGTAATTTCCTACGAATGCTCTCATCCAAAGCGGAAAGCGGTTCGTCCAGCAGGAGTATTTTTGGGCGTTGTGCCAGCGCACGCGCGCGGGCCACCCGTTGTTGTTGCCCTCCTGAGAGTGTTTTGGGCTTTTTGTGGGCCAAATCCCCAAGTTCGGTAAGTTCCAAAAGATGGTCTAGATTGACATTTTTTCCTTGACTTGCCGCAAATTCTAAATTTTCGAGAACCGTCATATTGGGAAAAAGGGCATAGTCCTGGAAAACAAAACCAATATTTCGCTCTTGGGGCCTTAGACTAAAGACTTTGGGATTGGATTGAAACCATACCTGTCCTTCAACCTGTATTGAACCCTTGTCCGGTTGAAGCAGACCTGCCAAAATCCGAAGAGCTGAGGTCTTGCCAGTTCCCGATGCACCATAAAACGCTATAATTTGATTCTTTTTCAGTTCAAGATCTAAATCAAGTACCATGGGACCCGCTGGAGAATCGAGTGTTTTTTTAATTTGAATGGCAATCATTTCCAGAAGGTTTTAAAATAACGCCCATTAATGAGATATACCAGGAACAGAATACAAAAGGTCGCCACGAACAAAACTGCAGCATATTGATTGGCCGCTTGATAATTCAATGCTTCGACTTCGTCATATATCGCAATGGAGGCAACTTTGGTGACACCGGGAATGTTTCCCCCTATCATGAGCACCACACCAAATTCCCCTATGGTATGTGCGAACGACAAGACCATTCCGGTCAACAAGGCTGGCCGGATATTGGGAAGTAGGACCTTAACCAATGTTTCTCGTTTTGATTTTCCCATGAGATAAGCAGCTTCCTTTAAAGAAGGTGATACCGCGGCCAGCCCGGATTGAATAGGGTGCACCATAAAGGGCAAACTATATAAAATAGAAGCCAGAACCAATCCCGGAAAAGAAAAGACCAGTTTTATTCCAAACCATTCGTTTAACCAATTACCAAAAGCATTGCCGGGACTAAAGGCGACCAAAAAATAAAATCCGATAACCGTGGGAGGCAGTACCAATGGCATACTCACCAATGTTTCCACAATTGGCTTCACTTTGGATTTGGACTGCGCCAACCACGATGCCAACGGTATGGATACGAGCAAAAGAAAGAAGGTAGTGACCAATGCCAATTGTAAGGTAAGTAGAAGCGTATCCCAAATCATTTTGCCCGTGACTTAATTAGAATTCACAATTTAGCCATTTTAAACCCACAAGGGTATTACGAAGTATAAGGTCATTCAGGAACGCTATATCCATATTCCTTTAAAATATGTTGGGCGCCATCTGAAAAAAGAAAATCGAAAAATGCCATCGCAGCTTCTGAAATCCCATGCTCGTTGTTAAGGATAAGGGCACTTTGGGAAATTGAACGGTACGTTCCTTCTTCCAAAGCGACCCAACGGCCTTTGTTCTTCATTTTTGGTGATAATACCACGGAAAGAGCAGTGAAGCCGATTTCAGCAGATTTGGACGAAATGAATTGATTGGTTTGCGAGATACTTTCACCAAAAACCAATTTGTCCTTTAAATTGGGATACAAATCATGACTGTCCAAAACTTCAATTGCAGCCTTTCCATAGGGTGCTATTTCCGGATTTGCCAGGGCAATATGTTGAACAGAATCCGAAGATAGGACAGAAAGGGATGGTGACAAGCCGCTAACCATGGTCCATAACACCAATTTCCCTTCTGCATATATTTTGGGTTTGTTTTTTGCTTTGGTAATAGCGTATAAATTTTCTGGATACTTTGAATCTGCGGAAAGAAAAATATCATACGGGGCGCCTTCCCTAATTTGCGAAAACAGCTTTCCCGATGAACCTACCACCAGCTCACATTCCATTTCGGTTTTTTGGATAAAGGCCTTTGCAATGGCCTCCGTAGCGAACTGCATGTTCGCGGCCACGGCTACCATCACTTTTGAATCGGATCGGGAAGGCTGTTTGCAAGCATAGAACAATACTAAAAGAATGAGCAAAATATGTTTTTTCTCCTTCACGCAGATATCCATATGGTAAAAATAGCACTTTAAGCACCAAAAGTTAGGGGTGTTCTGAATCCGTATTTTCTTGCTTGAGTTTATCCCAAATTCTTTTTTTGATGGAAAGTGTGTAGACAAAATAGCCCATAAAACATAATCGAAAAACTGTGATAGCCAAAGTGTACGTTGAAAATTGATGCTGCTGCAAGTTCAACACATGTCCCAAAAATCCTTGTAATTCGAACGGATTGTCAATTTTTTGTGTTTTCCACGATTCAGGTACAATGTACATTAGTTTCTCTGTCAAATAGTGCCAAAAAATGTAGTAAGTGCCCAAACCCATTAGTGGATTTATTTTCCGTATTCTGAAAATGAGATTTATTAGCCAAAGGGATATCACAAAAGTGACAATGCCCGCCCCGATACTAAAGTAAATTGAGCCCATACTTGTGTTGATTTTGGGTAAAAAAGTTGGTGCAGGGTCAAATTACAGGAAGTCAGTGACCCAAATATATATCAATTGACGAATGAACGGTTAGAGTTCATCAATGGGCCATATTAGTGGATAAGGCCTGGTTTAGGGGCTTGGTTTGGGTTTTTTGCTGGCGAGATACACGCCCAACAAAACCAGGCAAGTCGCTAAAATCTTGATTGGACTGAGGCTGTCCATTCCTGAAAAAAGGGCGAAAATAATGCCAAAAAGGGGTTGCAGATAAACAAATGCGCCTACGGTGGACGCCTTGAGTTGGGTCAACGCAAAAACGTTGAACAAATACGTTAAAAACGTGGTGCCAATAACAACGAAGAGGATGGAACCGTATACCCATACGGGCATGGAGAACCACTGGATTTCCAAAAAATCAGGAAGCGTTATTGGGAGATTAAAAATAATCCCCAAGGTAAAAAGCCATCGCATCAAAACAAACGGATGATACTTTTCAATAAGCTTTTTTACAACAATAAGGTAAGCCCCATAGGATATGGAATTGACGATAAAAAGGGTGTTTCCCAAAGGAATATTGGGAGCGTCCCCACGTATTTCAGCTCCGAACAAAATGAGCGTCAAAGCACCCACGAATCCCAAAAAAATTCCAACACCTTTATTCCAAGTTATCCTTTCCCCAAGAAAAAATGCAGAAAGCACAACAACAATTATTGGAGTTATGGTTATTAAAACAGAACTGTTGATAGGGGTAGAGAGTTGCAGGCCTTTGAAAAAGGCCAACATATTGATGACCATTCCAAGGATGGCGCACAAAATTAAACGGAGCCAATCCTTTTTTTCAATTCTCTGTTTTGGACCAAAAGGCGAAATAATCCAGAATAGCATGGCCGCACCGATAACCCGAATCAGAATAAAACCAAAAGGTTTTACATAGGTTGGCATAACGCCCTTCGCAACGGTATGGTTTATACCGTAAATGGTAGTGGCCCCAATGGCCGCTAAAATGGCCCAGTTTCGATTGCTCATTAATGAAGTGCCTCCTTAGCGGCCTGGACCACTTGCTTGGAGTTTCCAATAAAGATTTGGTCGTCCAGTTGCACCACGGGACGTTTCAAAAAGGTGTAGTGGTCCAAAATCAACTGTTTGTAATCTTCTTCTGCGAGCTGTTTTTCGTGAAGCCCTCGTTGCCTAAAAAGCATGGCCCTTCTACTAAAAAGAGCCTCATAACTACCTGCTAGGGCTTTCATTTGATCTAGCTGTGCAGAAGTAATGGGTTGGGATTTTATTTCTTGTAGGGTCACTTCATCCAATGGGGCCAACTCCTTCAGAATACGTTGGCAAGTGGAACAGCTTTCTAAATGGTAAATCTTTTTCATGTACTAAATTTAGGAATACAAAGGAACTCAAAAAAAATCAGGAAAGTGCAAATTCCACAGCTTTGGCCACATGAATTTTGGCGGTATCGAAAGTGGGAACGTCTATCTCATTTTCCTGGACCAAAATGGGTAATTCAGTGCATCCCAAAATGATTCCCTCAGCGCCCTCAAGTTTAAGTTTGTGAACCATATCCAAACATTTGTTTTTGGAGTCTTCGGTAAATACACCTTTAACCAGTTGATCATATATAATGGACTGAAGCGTTTTACGATCATCCAACCCAGGTACAACAACTTCAATCCCATGGTCGTCTTGAAGGATTTTTGTGTAAAAGTCCCTTTCCATAGTAAATTGAGTGCCCAATAACCCTATTTTGGAAAGCCCTTTTTCCTTTATGGCTTCACCCGTTGCGCTAGCTATGTGCAGAAAGGGAATATTTACCGCCTCGGTAATGAAATTGCTGACCAAATGGATGGTGTTGGTGCAAAGTAATATTATATCTGAACCTGCATTTTCCAATTTTTTCGCTTCAACGGACATGAGTTTGCCAATACTGTCCCAATCGTTGGCAAAAGAAGGTTTTTCGATTTCTGCAAAATCGACCGAAGTCATAATGCTTTTGGCAGAATGGGAGCCTCCTAGTCTTTCACGGACCATTTCATTCACATGTTGATAATATATTTTAGAGGATTCCCAACTCATTCCTCCTATCATTCCGATAGTTTTCATATTTTTTGGATTTATGTTCATTTAAGCTTGCCCATGAATTCAGCTTCTTTAATGGGGTGTGAATTTAAAAAACGAAAAAGCACTTTGAAAGATTCGGGAGTTTTGGGTTCAGTATTTTGAAACTGTGCGATATCTGAACAAATCATGTTCTTTTTCATCATCATTGAATTTATATTTCGCTATTTATAGATATGTTTTCATAAAAATCAGAGGTTCTTTTTAAGCAGCTTAAGAAACTGTTGAATTACCTCTTCGTTCCTTCGATAATAGGTCCACTTCCCATGACGGGTCGGAATCACCAATTTGGCATTTTGCATGGAATTCAAGTAGGTCGAAACAGTGGACTGCGATAATCCAGTCTTGTCCTGAATGTATCCTACGCACACGCCGTCATCAAAATGATCTATATCCTGGTGCGGAGGAAAGTGATCTTCAGGATTTTTCAACCAATTTAAAATATTGACCCGGGTCCTATTCGCCAAAACCTTGCTGATTTCCACAATATCCATATCACAAAGTAAAGTAAATATTTAAATATCTATATTTATAAATATGTTAAAAAAATTCGAAAAAGACTACAGGGAAGCTGCACGCTTCAAAAACGTATTGATTTCAGCGTAAGGGATGGTCATTACAATAGGGCCATCCGCATAGGAAGCCACTTCATAGGGATTGTAAATGAGCTGCAATCCTTCGGGAGTGTATCCTATGTTTTGCGATAAGTGAAAGGCATCATTATCGAACATAAAGCCTGTTGCATTTATATTTTCGTCTTGGGGAATTTTCTCCCTAACTCTGAACTTGGCTTCCACAAACTGTATAAAGCCTTCTTGATCTTCAAATAGTTCCCAGTTTTCCAACTCTTCTGCCTTTATTTTATCAAAATTTAAGAATGAGGTGGAACTATATCCGTGTGCTCCTCCGGTAAAAATATAAGAATTGATGCTAAGCGTGAGCATATTTTCATCCTCGTAAACCAGCTCACCTTCAATCTTTGCTTCCCAAGGGACCTCGTCCTGAAACTTTTCTTTTAGCTTGGCAAAATCAGATGTGAATGAGTCTATCGCCCGCTCTATGGAGTTAAGTTCCACCTCATCCTCAAAAGAGAGCAAGGAGATAATCTCTTCCCTAACGGCGCCATTGACCGTCTTGGAAAGTTTGGAAACGTCAAGCGCTTCAGGTACGGTAATTTCTATTTTGGGGCAAGTTTGGCAGGGGCTATTGGAGAACGCTTTTTGGCCAAAAGTAAGTTTTGCTCCATTTTCACAACCAAGCAATGTTAAAAAGAACAAGAAGGGATAAAGGGTTTTTTTCACGATTCGAGGTTTAAGGATATTCCAAAAATAAGACTTCGTTGATTACTCCAAAAGATAACAATACCTTTGTTCGCATATCAAAATCAAATGAGCAAAAAAGACTTGAAATTCAACAGTAGGACCATTCACGGGGGACAACAACCGGATAAAGCGTATGGCGCTGTAATGCCTCCAATTTATCAGACCTCAACCTACGCGCAAAGCACGCCCGGGGGGCATCAGGGATTTGAATATTCCCGGAGCGCCAATCCTACGCGTACTGCTTTGGAAAATGCGCTGGCCAGCATTGAAAACGGGCAGTATGGTCTGGCATTTGCCAGTGGTTTGTCCGCCATAGATGCCGTAATCAAGCTATTGGAACCTGGAGATGAGGTAATTTCCACCAATGATTTATATGGAGGAAGTTACAGGCTTTTCAAGCAGGTGTTTGAAAAGTTTGGTATCACGTTTCACTTTATCGGTATGCAAAGTCTTGATACCATAGCTTCATACATTACAGAAAAGACGAAGTTGATATGGGTAGAAACACCAACCAATCCCATGATGAACGTTATTGATGTTGAAGGCGTGGGCAAACTGGCCAAAGCACATAATCTATTGTTGGCCGTGGACAATACGTTTGCGACCCCATACCTTCAGCGTCCCTTGGATTTAGGGGCTGATATCGTGATGCACTCCGCAACTAAATATTTGGGAGGTCACAGCGATGTTATTGTTGGGGCCCTGGTGGTCAACAGTAAGACATTGGCGGACAAATTGTACTTCATTCAAAATGCGAGCGGTGCCGTTTGCGGGCCAATGGATAGTTTTTTGACATTGCGAGGGATAAAAACCCTTCATGTGCGCATGCAACGGCATTGCGAAAATGGAAAGGCCCTGGCCAACTATTTAGTGAACCATCCCAAAATAGAAAAGGTGTACTGGCCGGGTTTCGAGTCCCATCCCAACCATGACATTGCCAAAAATCAAATGGATGATTTTGGTGGAATGATTTCCTTTATCCCAAAAGGAAGCAACTTTGAAGATGCGGTCAGAATTGTAGAGAAACTACAGGTTTTCACCTTGGCAGAATCCTTGGGCGGTGTGGAAAGCTTGGCAGGTCATCCGGCAAGTATGACGCATGCCAGTATCCCTAAGGAAGAACGTGAAAAAAGCGGCGTGGTAGATGCTTTGATTCGATTGAGCGTGGGAATAGAGGATGTTGATGACCTTATTGCCGATTTGGAACAGGCGATAGAATAGTCATTTTTGCAAATTTTTCATAAAACAGCCTTGTTATTGTTTAAATAGCATAATTTTGCCGTCAAATTCCTAATTCGATAAAAAACAACCCGTTTCGGGTATATCAATTAACAATTTACCAATCCTTTATATGGAAGCAAAAATCAAAGCATTCATGGATGAGGTCAAGACCCGGAACGGTCACGAACCAGAATTCATCCAAGCCGTACAGGAAGTGGCCGAAACCGTGATTCCGTACATTCTTAAACACGATATATATTCTGGCAAAAATATTTTATTGCGAATGGTGGAACCGGAAAGACTCATTTCTTTTCGGGTCGCCTGGGTCGATGATCAAGGGGGGATCCATGTAAATCGAGGATATCGTATCCAAATGAATTCCGCTATAGGTCCTTACAAAGGGGGCCTCCGTTTTCATCCCACCGTCAATGCCAGTGTGTTAAAGTTTCTAGCTTTTGAGCAAGTATTCAAAAACAGCTTGACCACCCTGCCCATGGGAGGCGGTAAAGGAGGATCGGATTTTAATCCCAAAGGAAAATCTGACGACGAGGTAATGCGCTTTTGCCATGCCTTTATGACGGAATTAAGCCGTCATATCGGCCCCAATACCGATGTGCCCGCAGGGGACATTGGGGTGGGTTCTCGGGAAATCGGTTTCCTTTTTGGAAAGTATAAAAAAATACGGAATGAGTTTACTGGGGTACTTACGGGAAAAGGTATTTCTTGGGGCGGTTCTTTGATTCGTCCCGAAGCGACCGGATATGGAACGGTTTACTTTGCCGATAGCATGCTCAAGACAAAGAATAAATCCTTCGAAGGGAAGGGCGTCGTGATTTCTGGTTCAGGGAACGTGGCCCAGTTTGCCGCGGAAAAAGTACTGCATCTAGGAGGAAAGGTATTGACCCTTTCCGATTCTGGGGGCTATATTTATGATAAGGATGGTATTGACACGGATAAATTGGAGTATGTAATGGACTTGAAAAACAACAAGAGGGGCCGAATTTCTGAATATGCTGAAAAGTATCCCAATGCAGAATACCACAAAGGGAAAACACCTTGGGAAGTACCTTGCGATATTGCCCTACCCTGTGCTACGCAAAATGAATTGAACGGAGATGACGCCAAGACCTTGATAAAAAATGGCTGCATTGCCATAGCTGAAGGGGCCAATATGCCCTCTACCCCAGAAGCTATACACGCCTTTCATGAGGCAAAAGTGCTGTTCGCTCCAGGTAAAGCTTCCAATGCCGGTGGAGTGGCGACTTCAGGATTGGAAATGTCCCAAAACTCCCTTCGTATCAGCTGGACCCGAGATGAAGTGGACGAGCGCCTAAAAGCCATCATGGGCGATATCCACGATGCGTGTATTGATTACGGTATGGAAGAAGGAGGCTACTGTAACTATGTTAAAGGCGCCAATATCGCTGGATTCGTAAAAGTAGCGGATGCTATGTTGGCCCAAGGGGTAATATAGAACCTTACCGTTATACATTAGGGCAGTTTTGGAACAGTGTTTATTTTTATACTGTTTTAAAACTGTTCTTTTTTAATCCAGATGCAAGTAACCACAAAGGCTATCGTGTTTTCTTCTTTGAAGTATGGTGACACTAGCCTTATCGTTAAGGCTTTTACTGAATCGGACGGATTAAAGTCATATTTGCTCAAAGGGGTTCTGAACGCTAGGAAAGGAAGACTGAAACCTGCCTATTTCCTGCCCTTAATGCAGCTGGAAGTTGTAGCTAACCATAAAAACAAGGGCACTTTAGAACGGATTCGGGAAGTTAAAATAACACATCCCTATACGTCCTTGCATACCGACATCGTGAAAAATAGTCTTGTTCTTTTTTTGGCAGAAATGTTGGGTGGTTGCATCCAAGAACAAGAACAAAACAAGGGATTGTTCAATTATTTGGAATATAGTTTGATTTGGTTGGATGACCATAAGGCAAACCCCAACTTTCACTTACTTTTTTTGCTGAATTTAACCAAGTATCTGGGGTTTTACCCGGACACCTCTTTGGCCCACGCTCCCTATCTTGATCTTCAGGAAGGCAGTTTTTCTTTTGTGCCAACCTTGAATCCCATGCTACAAGGTGAAAATTTAACGCACCTGAACCGATTGTTGGGCATAAATTTTGATGCACTTCCTACTATAAAAATGAGCAAAACCCAGAGACGTGAACTCCTAAAAATGGTTGTTCTGTATTTTCAGCTACATTTGCACGGATTCAGAAAGCCCAAGTCCCTGGAAGTTTTAAACGCAGTTTTTGAATAATATGCGCGGCGTAATCAGATGTGTATTCACCCTTTTTTTGGCATCTTATCCCATTTTCGCACAGGAAATCACTGTTTTGGATGCTGATACGGGCAATCCTGTGGTCAATATTGCCGTATATAATAAAGACAAGTCCAAAACGGCCATTTCTGACTTCGACGGAAAATGCGATCTAAGTGTCTTTTCAAAGAACGAAAGGATTACGTTCAAGCATATCAGCTATGAGACCTTTACCACGAACAGGACACAGATTGCCAGAAAAGGGAATCGCGTCTATCTCAATCTAAAACCGGAGGAACTCCAAGAAGTGGTCATGTCTGTCTCCAAATGGGAACAACAAAAAAAGGATATCCCCCAAAAAATAGAATCCATCGATGCCCGGAACATTTCATTTACCCATCCACAAACTTCGGCCGACCTTCTTCAAAATAGTGGAAAAGTGTTTGTACAAAAGAGCCAGTTGGGAGGAGGAAGTCCCATGATTCGCGGTTTTGCCACAAACCGTCTATTGCTCTCGGTAGATGGGGTCCGGATGAACACCGCCATTTTTAGGGGAGGAAACGTGCAGAATATTATATCCATAGACCCCTTTTCAGTGAGAAACACGGAAATCATTTTTGGCCCAGGGTCGGTGATCTACGGAAGTGATGCCATAGGTGGTGTCATGAACTTTTTTACCCATAAACCAAGATTTTCGTTCACGGACAGTCTCACCATTTCTGGAAACGCGTACTATCGATTTGCTTCAGCGAACAATGAAAGCACATCCCATTTTGATGCCAACTATGGAAAAAGAAAATGGGCTGGCTATACCAGTGTGAGCTATAATAATTTTGGAGATTTGGTCATGGGCCGCCATGGTCCTGAGGAGTATTTGCGCAACACTTTTGTGGAACGAAGGGACGGGGTTGATGTGCTGTTGGAAAATGAAATGCCAAGACAACAACTGCCTTCGGGTTATGACCAAATCAACCTGCTTCAAAAGTTTACTTACAGACCCAATAGCACCTGGAACTATGATTTGGGATTACATTATTCTGAAACTTCAGATTATTCCCGATATGATCGTCTCATACGTCCGGATAGTGAAGGTACCGGATTACGGGCTGCCGAATGGTTTTATGGCCCCCAAAAGTGGTTTATGGCCAACTTTCAGGTCACAAAAAAAGGAAAGAACAAGTTTTATGATGGAGTCAAGCTTACTGCGGCTTATCAGCACTTCGAAGAAAGTCGCAACGAACGTAGGTTTCAAGAACCCATTCGTTTTACTACAATGGAAAATGTGGATGCCCTTTCTGTAAATCTTGATTTTGAGAACAAGAAAATCGGGGATTTACGCTTGTATTACGGTGCGGAGTACCTTTTCAACAAAATACGTTCTGAAGGGAGCCAACAAAATGTCGAAACCAATCAATTGGCGCCTTCAGCGTCCCGCTATCCTGATGGCTCAACCTGGCAGACCTTTGCAGGATATATCAATGGTGAATACCAACTAAAGCCCAATTTCTCACTGCTATCCGGTTTACGTTACAGTCAGGTCTGGGTAGATGCCCAATTTGAAGATACTTTCTTTCAGTTTCCTTTTGAGGAGGCCGATTTGATTACAGGGGCACTTACCGGAAGTGTAGGGTTCAGTTGGTTTCCCAAGGCCGATTTTCAGGTTACCATGAATGGTTCAACGGGATTCAGGGCGCCGAACATTGATGATATTGGAAAAATATTTGATTCTGAACCAGGTTCCGTCGTTGTGCCCAATCCCGATTTGGAGCCTGAGTATGCCTACAATATTGAACTTGGTCTTCGAAAGAATTTTAGCGATAAACTGGTGCTCAAAGGGTCGGCGTATTACACCTATTTGGTAGATGCATTGGTCCGAAGGGACTTTACACTTAATGGTCAAGATGAAATTGAGTTCAATGGAGAATTGAGCAATGTCCAAGCAATTCAAAATGCCGCAAGGGCCTATGTTTATGGTTTTGAGTTCGGTATGGACGCTTTTTTAACGGAAAACTGGTCACTTTCTTCCAATATGACCTTGACGGAAGGTGTAGAGGAGGACGATAGCGGATTGGATTCGGCTGCGCGACATGTAGCCCCAACTTTTGCGGACATCCACTTAATCTGGCAAAACCAAAAGCTAAAAGCAGATTTCTTTTTTAATTATAATGGTGAAATAGGTTTTGATGATTTGGCACTGTCTGAGAGAAGCAAGCCGTTCATCTATGCCGTGGACGATAATGGCAATCCTTTTTCGCCATCGTGGTACACGCTAAACTTTCGCTCCCAATATCAAATCACGAATGCTCTAAAAAGTACGGTCAGTCTGGAGAATATAACGGACCAAAGATATAGGACGTATTCATCCGGTATAGTTGCTCCAGGAACCAATTTGGTCTTGGGACTCGGATATAGCTTTTAAAAAAAGCCCTGAGATTCCAGGGCTTTTGCTTTGGTAAAAAAGGGTAATATCAGTTATCCATTTTTTCCTTGGTTTCTTTGGCAACTTTTTTCAAGTCTTCCACGGTCTCCTCGGCGGTATTTTTTAGGTCTTTGCCCATCTCTTCAGCTTTGTCCATAGTCTCTGAACCTGCTTTTTTGATACTGTCAAGGGCTTTTTCTCCTATTTCCATGGTTTCCGTGCCCGCTTTTTTGAGAGTATTGGCCGCGTCGTCCGCTGCCTCTTGAAGCTCGTCTCCGGCTTTCTCCAGGGCCCCAGAGGCTTCTTCTGAAGCTTCCTTGGCTTTATCTGCCGCTTCTTTGCATGAAACAAGGGTAGTTGCGGATAGAATTACAAGTAATAAGGTAAATGCTATTTTTTTCATTCTATAAATGGTTTAGTGTTGGTAGTCATAATAAGAAAAATAGAAGACTTTGGTTTTAAGTTGATTTTATTTTTGCTACAAGAATCCCTTATAAAAATTTCTGTAGGGATAGTAGCGTAAGGAATTCCACTTAAATTTTTAATTTTGCAATCCTGAAAATCAAGATGAAAAAAGAGACGATGAAATTCGCAGAATATAAGGGCCTGGATTTACCGAAGGTCGCTGATGAGGTTTTACAGTTTTGGAAAGACCAGCGGATTTTCGAAAAAAGCGTTTCCCAACGGGAAAATAAAAAGAGTTTTGTCTTTTTTGAAGGCCCCCCTTCTGCCAACGGAATGCCTGGTATCCATCATGTGATGGCCCGTACGATAAAGGATATCTTTCCACGATACAAGACCATGAAGGGATTTCAGGTAAAGCGAAAAGCAGGTTGGGATACGCATGGACTTCCCGTGGAATTGGGTGTGGAAAAGGAACTGGGTATCACCAAAGAGGATATCGGCAAGAAAATTTCCATAGAAGAATATAACGAGGCTTGTAGAAAAGCCGTCATGCGGTATACCGATGTGTGGAACGAAATGACGGAAAAGGTTGGGTATTGGGTGGACATGGATGACCCTTATATTACCTACAAGTCCAAATACATGGAGTCGGTCTGGTGGTTGCTGAAGCAGATTTACGATAAAGGGCTTATTTATAAGGGATACACTATACAACCCTTTTCACCGAAGGCGGGTACTGGACTTAGCTCACATGAGTTGAACCAGCCCGGGACCTATCAAGATGTCACGGACACAACCGTAACGGCCCAGTAAAAAAGGATTCGTTGCCTGAGTTTTTGAAGGATGTTGACGGAGCGATATACTTTTTAGCTTGGACGACAACGCCTTGGACCCTGCCTTCCAACACGGCCCTGACCGTTGGGCCTAAAATTGAATATGTATTGGTCAAAACAATCAACCAATATACATTTGAACCCATTCAGGTCATCTTGGCGAAAGCATTGGTAGAAAAGCAATTCACAGGCAAGTTTTTTGAGGCTACCACTGAAGCTAATTTTGATGAATACAAAAAAGGGGACAAAAAGATTCCTTATCAGATTCTCAAGGATTTTTTAGGAAAGGATTTGGTGGATATCCAATACGAACAATTAATAGATTACGTACTGCCATTTCAAAATTCTGAAAATGCGTTCCGTGTAATTTCCGGTGATTTTGTAACCACTGAGGACGGTACAGGTATTGTCCATACCGCGCCCACTTTTGGTGCAGACGATGCTTTTGTCGCCAAACAGGCAAAACCAGAGGTGCCGCCCATGCTGATCTTGGATGAAAATGGGACCCCCGTTCCTTTAGTAGATTTACAGGGACGTTTTCGGCCAGAACTCAAGGAATTTGGTGGGAAATATGTGAAAAACGAATACTATGAAGAGGGCAAGGCTCCGGAAAAATCGGTGGATGTAGAGATTGCTATCAAACTAAAAGAGGAGAATAAGGCTTTCAAGGTTGAAAAATACCTCCATAGTTACCCTAATTGTTGGCGTACGGATAAACCTATTTTGTATTATCCTTTGGATTCCTGGTTCATTAAAGTAACGGATGTTAAGGATAGGATGTTCGCCCTAAATCAGACCATTAACTGGAAACCTAAGGCCACTGGCGAGGGTCGTTTTGGAAATTGGCTGGCCAACGCCAATGATTGGAATTTGTCCCGTTCAAGATATTGGGGTATCCCATTGCCCATTTGGAGAACAGAAGATGGCAGGGAAGAACGTATTATAGGGTCTATTGAAGAACTCAAAAGTGAAATGGCAAAAGCTGTGGATGCCGGAATGATGGACCGGGATATTTTCGCTGATTTTGAGGTGGGCGATATGCGGGAAACCAATTACGATAAAGTTGACCTCCACAAGAATATCGTTGATCAAATCACCTTGATCTCGGATTCAGGAAAACCTATGAAGCGGGAATCTGATTTGATAGATGTATGGTTTGACAGTGGCTCCATGCCCTATGCCCAATGGCACTACCCATTTGAAAATGCAGAATTGATTGACGATAGGGTTGCATTTCCAGCAGATTTTATCGCAGAAGGCGTCGATCAAACAAGGGGATGGTTTTACACCTTGCACGCCATTGCGACCATGGTCTTCGATTCCGTTTCCTACAAAAATGTAGTTTCCAACGGTTTGGTTTTGGATAAGGAAGGTAAAAAGATGTCCAAGCGATTGGGTAATGCTATCGACCCGTTTGAAACCCTCCCTGAGCACGGTGCAGATGCCACGCGCTGGTACATGATTTCCAATGCCAATCCTTGGGATAATCTCAAGTTTGATTTGGAAGGGGTGGTCGAGGTCAAGCGGAAGTTCTTCGGAACTTTGTACAACACGTATTCTTTTTTCGCTCTTTACGCAAACATTGATGGATTTAATTTTACCGAGGACCCAATTGCATTAGCGGAAAGACCAGAAATAGATCAATGGATTTTGTCAGAGTTACATTCCTTGGTCCACAAAGTGGATGAAGCGTACAATGATTACGAAGCTACCAAGGCAGCTCGTATGATTTCTGATTTTGTGCAGGAAAATCTCAGTAATTGGTACGTTCGCTTAAGTAGAAGGCGTTTTTGGAAGGGGGACTACCAGCAGGATAAAATCGCTGCTTATCAAACCTTGTACACCTGTTTGGCAACAGTGGCCAAGCTTTCTGCACCTATAGCCCCATTTTACATGGACCGTTTGTACAGGGATTTGAACGCAACTACGGGATTGGAGGATTTTGAAAGTATCCACTTGGCCAATTTTCCAACTTTTGATAAACGAATGGTGAACAAGGCATTGGAAGGGAAAATGCAAATGGCACAGAAAGTATCTTCCCTGGTACTGTCCATTCGGCAAAAGGAGAAAATTAAAGTGAGGCAGCCTTTGCAGAAAATAATGGTTCCGGTCTTGGATGAAATCCAAAAAGCGGAAATTGAAGCAGTTTCTGATCTAATAAAATCTGAAGTCAATGTTAAGGATATCGAATTATTGGATGATGCTTCAGATATTTTGGTGAAAAAGATAAAACCCAATTTTAAGGTATTGGGCCCTAAATTTGGGAAAGATATGAAGGCTATTTCCGCAGCGGTGGCACAGTTGGGGCAGGAGGAAATCCAAAAAATGGAACGCGAGGGCGAATTAATGCTACAAGTGGAAAATAAAAGTATTAATTTACAGTTAACCGATGTAGAAATCACCTCGCAAGATATCGAGGGTTGGCTGGTCGCCACTTCAGGTCCGCTTACTGTCGCGCTGGATGTTACCATTGATGACACTTTGCGGAGAGAAGGAATTGCTAGGGAGTTGGTAAATCGAATACAGAATCTCAGGAAGGAATCTGGATTTGAGGTAACCGATAAAATAGATATTAAAATATTGAAAGACGGTTTTGTGGAAAAAGCGGTTTCCAGTAACGAAGACTATATTAAAACGGAAACACTGACCGCGGAACTGAATTTTGAAGAACAATTGGAAGAAGGTATTGCAATTGCCTTTGATGAAGTAAATACAAAATTATTTATCCAAAAACATTAGAACATGGCACAAGATTTAAAAGTAAGATATTCGGATAAAGACCTCGAAGAGTTCAGAACACTGATAGAAGAAAAAATAGAAAAGGCCCAAAAGCATCTGGAATTATTGAAAAGTTCATACATGAACGATGGGAACAATGGAACAGATGATACTTCCCCCACCTTCAAGGCGTTTGAAGAGGGTTCTGAGACTATGAGCAAAGAGGCGAACACGCAATTGGCCATTCGTCAAGAGAAGTTCATCCGGGATTTGAAAAATGCGTTACTTCGAATAGAGAACAAAACCTATGGTATTTGTCGTGTCACAGGTAAATTGATCAACAAGGAACGTTTAAAATTGGTTCCACATGCCACCTTGAGCATTGAGGCCAAAAACATGCAGAAGTAACAGTATGCCCTAAAAGTTATGGGATGAAGAGGCTTTTAGCATGTGTCGCGGTATTATCTGTGGGTGTGGGAAGATGCCAAAAAGTGCTAAAAAAGACTTTCGTGGATTCCCATATTTCTACCATACTTATAGATACCAAAAATTGCTATGAAGTGATTTTACAAACCTCCCCTTCGCATGAATTGCAAGTGGATGCAACGATGGAAGGAGAATATTCCAAGGACTTGCTTGTCGAGCTCGAGAAAGATGGAAAGTCTGTTTGGGTAAGCACAGGATTTCAGCCCAACTTTGTTTTTCCAAATGATAAATTGAGTGCCCACAAAGTAATTTCAATTGCACTTCGCGTACGGGTGCCGGAATACAAAAAAGTACAGGTCTTCGGGACCAATTCCCAAGTTTCGGTGGAAGGCAAGTACAGTGATTTGAATATCACCCTTTCTGATGGAGATTGTAGACTGTATGGGGTTGGAGAAGATGTTGAAGTTGTAACACAAAAAGGGGATGTCTGGGTCAATACGACTTCCGGGGTATTCAAGGCCATGAGCGATTACGGGAAAGTACATAAGACCCATCTGCCCTTAGGTAACAATCACTATAACATTCAGAGCAAAGAAGGTAATATCTACCTAAACAAAACGAAATAATATCGCTATTTTTGCCCTCTCTTGAACGCAAAGATGAATCTAAAAAAATCCCTGATCATAATTTTTTTGGTGCTTTTAGTAGATCAAATCAGTAAAATCTACATTAAAACACATTTTATTTTGGGAGAGTCCGTTACTGTTTTTAATTGGTTTAAGATTCTTTTTATCGAGAACGAAGGAGCAGCTTGGGGAACTAAATTAAGTGACTTGTTACCTGTTTCTGAGACTAGTGGAAAACTGGTCTTGACCATTTTTCGTCTTTTTGCCATTATTGGTATTGGTTACTGGTTGTGGGATATTATTCGGAAAGAAGCTCCAAAAACATTGATTTTAGCAGTATCGCTCATCTTTGCAGGAGCTTTGGGAAATATCATTGATTCTGTTTTTTACGGTATCCTTTTTAACGATAGCGTGGGTCAGGTGGCCACTTTGCTTCCTGATACACCGTATGGGAAACTATTTTATGGAAAAGTGGTGGATATGTTATATTTTCCAATGATAGATACTACTTGGCCTGATTGGGTACCTTCGTTGGGCGGGAAGAACTTCCGGTTTTTTGAGCCGGTCTTTAATGTTGCCGACACTGCAATAAGCACCGGCGTCGGTATCTTGATAGTCTTTAATAAAAAGGCTTTCCCGAAGATGGAAAAAAGTGAACAGGTCTAAAACGTATACACCTTATTTGGTGTTACGCCATAGTCCAGAGCAATATCTTTTTCGTGGATGTCCTCTATATTCCCAAGTTCAGGTTCAAATAAGGAAAGTCCAACTTTTAAGGTTCGAGGTCTGCATTGGGCCAAAAAAGTATCATAAAAACCCTTGCCATATCCAACGCGATGGCCTTTTTGGTCGAATGCCAACAAAGGAATAAAAACGACATCTATTTTTTCTACAGGAACAGAAATGCCATCAACAGGTTCAGGAATGGACCATCGATTTTCTTTCAGTAGGGTATTGTCCGTCAATAAATAGTGTTCCATGGTTCCAATCCCGTTTACTTTTGGAACAACTATGTTTTTATCTTTCCCCTGTAATAAGGTAATCAAAGGCAATGTATCTACTTCCCTATTTTTCCTTATACTCAAAAAAGTATGGAAATAAAAAAAATCCCAAATTGGGATTTGTAATAGTCCATTAACTAAATGTATGCTTTTGTTTTCTATTTCCTCGGAAGTAAGTTTTTTTCTCCTTGCTTTGTAAGCTTTTCTTATATCTTCCTTCAACATAAGTTGATTCTGGACTGCTTTGGGGCTGTCTTGGCGCTAAAAATTATTGTTTTTTCGCGGATACCGTGAAGAAAATTTTGAAAAAAAGCATCAAAATGAGATACATTCCCAAGACGATAATATAATTCTCCATTCTATTGTTGTTTACTTGGTTAAATGTAGGTAAATAAATCGGAAATTTTACTATGAAATGCACTTTTTATCGACGAAAAGCACTTTTTTTAGCAGCAGTTTAACAATTCTTCACCGTTTTTAAACAATCCTATACCAGATTTTTCTCTTGGTTCAACCGTGTGGCACTATTTTAAAAAGTAGGTGTTCCTGACCAATTTTGAACATCCCTTTTCGGCTTTATTACCAAACCCATGCAAGTAAGGATCGACCTAAAAACCAGATGCACCAATTTTAACGAATTCCATGGTTTGTTTACCTTTAACGTTGTTCTAGACTTTTGTAATTTTATTTATGTCCAATACCGCTGTTGAGGTACAAATACACAGTCTGCCAGACAACCCTGGTGTTTACCAATTTTTTGATTCGGAGGGGATAATATTATATGTGGGCAAGGCCAAAAATCTCAAAAAAAGAGTCTCTTCCTACTTTACAAAAAAACAGGAATACGGTAAGACCCGGGTCATGGTAAAAAAAATCCGTAGTATTCGCCACATTGTGGTCGCGACCGAATCTGATGCCCTTTTGCTGGAGAACAATCTTATCAAAGAACACCAACCCCGTTATAATGTGTTGCTAAAAGATGATAAATCGTACCCATGGATTTGCATCAAAAATGAACTTTTCCCGAGAATTTTCATGACCCGGAACGTAATAAAGGATGGTTCTGAGTATTTTGGCCCGTACACCAGCGTTAAGACGGTAAAGACCTTACTGGACCTTATAAAAAGTGTGCAGCCCCTGCGTACGTGCAAGCACCAACTCACCCAAGAGAAGATTGATGCAGGAAAATTCAAGTTTTCCCTGGAATACCACCTCGGATTTTGTCAAGGAGCATGCCAGGGTCTCATTTCACAGGAAGAATATCAAGAAAGAATAGATAAAGTCAAAGAAATCATCAAAGGAAACTTTAAAGCTCCCTTACAGGACTTCAAAAGGGAAATGCACATTTTGGCCACGGAAATGGAATTTGAAAAAGCCCAGGAAATCAAGGAAAAAATAGACATTTTACAAAGCTACCAGGCCAAATCTACCGTGGTGAACCCCAAAATCAACAATGTTGATGTTTTCACGGTTATTTCCGACGGAACCCATGGCTATGTCAATTTTCTTCAACTTTCCCATGGGTCCATTACAAGGTCCCATACCATGGAAATCAAGAAAAAGTTGGACGAGACTGATGGTGAGCTCCTTCAATTGGCCATCGTGGAAATACGAAAACGATTTGGCTCTACTTCCAAAGAGATTTACCTTCCTTTTCCCGTTGCAGTGGAAGATGACCTGAAAGTTACCATTCCTAAGTTAGGGGATAAAAAACGTATTATCGAGCTATCCGAACGCAATGCGCGTTTTTTTAGACAAGACCGCTTCAAACAAATCAAAATCACCGATCCGGACAGACATACAAAACGCCTGATGGCACAGATGAAAATGGACCTCAGACTTTCAGAAGAGCCTGTACACATTGAATGTTTTGACAATTCCAACATTCAAGGTAGCAATCCCGTGGCGGCCTGTGTGGTCTTTAGAAATGGAAAACCATCTAAAAAGGATTACAGACACTTCAACATTAAAACTGTGGAAGGGCCTGATGATTTTGCGAGTATGGAAGAAGTGGTTTTCAGGAGATATAGGAGACTGTTGCATGAGGAGGAAAGTCTTCCGCAGCTAATTGTCATCGACGGTGGTAAAGGACAGTTGTCCTCGGCACTAAAAAGTCTTGAATCCCTAGAACTTCGGGGAAAAATTGCGATAATTGGCATCGCCAAACGGCTGGAAGAGATTTATTTTCCGGACGACCCCATCCCACTTTACCTGGATAAAAAATCGGAAACCTTGAAAATTATCCAACAACTTAGAAATGAGGCCCATAGGTTTGGAATCACCCATCATAGAAATAAACGAAGTAAAGGGGCCATTGATTCTGAGCTGGAAAGTATAGAGGGTATTGGGAAAAAGACAGCGGAGCAGTTGTTAAAAAATTTCAAATCCGTAAAACGTATTCGGGAAGCTACAGTAGAAAGTCTGGCCGAGACTGTAGGAATGGCAAAAGCAAAAAAGATTTATGAAACCTTTCATTAGGAGTTTAAAATGAAGATGAGAC
Source organism: uncultured Allomuricauda sp. (assembly GCF_937884665.1). Lineage (GTDB taxonomy): Bacteria > Bacteroidota > Bacteroidia > Flavobacteriales > Flavobacteriaceae > Flagellimonas. The sequence continues at coordinate 85,941 of NZ_CAKZYF010000055.1, forward strand.
TTGCTTTTTCACTAGTACTGTTCTGCGCATTTTGGGGATTGGCCCAGGACGATTCAAATCCAGGCGACTTAAAGGTAGGATTGGTATTGAGCGGTGGAGGCGCCAAAGGATTGGCCCATATCGGGGCGCTCAAGATCATTGAAGAGGCAGGGGTGAAAATTGATTATATCGGGGGAACCAGTATGGGCGCTATTGTAGGTGCGCTATACGCTTCTGGGTATTCTGCGGGCGAACTGGATTCTATTTTTAGGACCACGGATTTCCCTAAACTGATACAGGACAATGTGCCCAGGGGCGCCAAGACATTCTACGAAAAGGAGGACTCTGAACGATATGCCCTAACGCTGCCCTTTGATAATTTTAATATATCCTTTCCAGAGGCGATTTCTGGGGGGCAAAACATTTACAATGAATTTGTGCGGCTCCTTTTTCATGTGAAGGATGTTGCCGATTTTAAAAAACTGCCCATTCCTTTTCTTTGTATGGCGACAAACGTGGAAACTGGTGAAAGTGTACTATTGGATAGTGGGTACCTGCCGGAGGCCATTATGGCAAGTGGGACTTTCCCTTCTTTGTTTGAACCATCGGAAGTTGATGGTGATATTTTGATTGATGGAGGTGTGGTGAACAACTATCCCATCGAAGAGGTGAAGAAAATGGGGGACAATTTCATCATTCGAATTGATGTACAGCACGATTTGGCATCTAGGGAATCCCTGAACTCCGCGACGGAAATTCTTCTTCAAATCAATAACTATCGCACAGTGAACGATATGAAGGCGAAATCCAAGCAAACGGATATCTATATCCGTCCTGCCATTGATGATTTCTCTGTAATTGATTTTGAGAAAGGTGAGGAAATAATGAAAAGTGGAGAAGATGGGGCCCTTAAAAAACTGGAGGAGTTACGTCAAATTGGCCAAGAACAAGGAGCTAAAGGTCAATTATCCCCACGTATTCCTGTTATGGACAGTCTTATCATCAATCGCCTCATTATTCGAGGGAACGATAGATATACCCGAGGCTATATAAAAGGTAAACTAAGGTTCAATCTTGCCGAAAAGATTCCTTTTGACAAACTCAAACAAGGCATCAATAACCTGTCCGCTACGGGCAATTTTAAAGCGATTCGCTATGAACTGGTCTCTAATGGACTAGGCACGGATTTAATCCTGAAACTACGGGAGAAGGAAACCAAGATGTTTGTGAAGATGGCGGCCCATTATGATGATTTGTACCAAAGTTCCGCCCTGATAAACATTACTCGCAAAAACTTACTTTTAAAAGATGACGTGGCTTCCTTTGACTTTATTCTGGGAGACCATATACGTTACAATTTACAGTATTACTTGGACAAGGGGTTTTATTGGAGTTTTGGTATTAATTCCAGATTCACGGATTTTGACGAGCAGATCGACTTTGGACTGATACGATCTAATTTTGAAGTAGTGGATGATCCCAACATTCGTGAAATCAACTTGGATGTTAGTGATTTGACCAACCAGATTTACGTCCAGACCGTACTTCGGGAAGAGTTTGCCGTTACCTTGGGAATAGAACATAAGTTATTGCGCTACAGCACTACCACTTTAAACGATTTTATCCAAGAAGAACCTGAAGTTTTCGTACCTGTATCCTCCAATCGTACGTTTTTTGAGGATTCGAATTACTACAGTGCCTATGGCAGATTGACCTTAGATACCTATGACGACAAGTATTTCCCCAAAAAGGGAATCTTTTTTGATAGTGATTTCCACCTCTATCTTTTCTCCTCGGACTTTAATCAAAATTTCAGGGAGTTTTCTATTGCGAAGGCCAAATTGGGCTCTGCATTTTCCCTGGTTCCAGGACTCACCATGAACATTGAAGCCGAGGGTGGCGTTAAGTTTGGGACTTCGCCCGTGACCTCTTTCGATTTTGTTCTAGGAGGATTCGGCAACGATTTCGTTAACAATTTTATTCCCTTTTTCGGATATGATTTTTTGAGCCTACCCGGAAATAGTTTTATAAAGGCCTACACGAAGTTGGACTACGAGTTTCTGTCTAAGAACCACTTTATGCTCACCGGTAATTTTGCCAATGTTGATGACGACCTGTTCAGGACAGGGGAATGGTTTTCAGAACCTAGTTTTTCGGGCTATGGTATTGGGTATGGACTGGAGTCCTTTTTAGGTCCTATTCAAATTTTCTATTCCTTCACCCCGGATGCAAGTGAAGACCATATTTTCTTTAGTGTGGGATATTGGTTTTAAGGGCCTGTTCCCCCGATTTATCTAAGATTTTGCTAAAATCTAACGGGGATAGTTAAAGTCCGTTAAAAACTTATTTTCCTACAAGAGCTTGATGTATCTTTACAAAACATAAGGGGTGGTTCCCTTATAACTTTAAGTATTGGTTTTTCATAATTTAAAGTTTGGTTGGTTATTTAGGAAAAGCCCAGTTGCTAGACTGGGCTTTTTTTATGTAATGTCTATTTTGGAACAGCTTTTGTTTAAGTAAATGTAAACTAACCTACTTAAAATGTGATTTTACTAATTTTACACCAATATCTTATATCATGAAAAAAATATACATCCTACTTTGTATTCTTTTCACTATGCAGCTGTCCGCTCAGAAGTCCTATCCGGCGTTCAAGCCAGGAGAATGGTTAAAGTTCCGTATTCATTATGGCTTTCTGAATGCATGCTACGCAACGCTACAACTAAATTCTGATACAATTAATGGCATACCGGTATACCATGTAGTGGGAAAGGGAAAGACATCAGGGTTTGCCAGTATTTTCTTTAAAGTAGACGATACGTTCGAAAGCTATTTCGACAAAAAAGATGGAAAACCGTATCGTTTTATAAGGGATACCTACGAAGGAGGATATACCAAAGACATTGAAATCGACTTTGATTATAATGAGAAAAACGCTCTTTTAACAGACAATAAGAATGCCAAGAAAATCGATATCCCTGTGCACAACGACATTCAAGATTTGTTGTCAGCCGCCTACCATTTAAGGGACAGATACGACTACAAGGACTTCAAAAAAGGGCAATCTTTGGACATGGACATGCTGTTTGATGATGACGGTATCTTTAAGTTCAGGCTAAAATTTTTGGGAAAAGAGGTGATTCGTACCAAGTTTGGAAAAGTGGAATGTCTTAAATTTAGGCCTTTGGTCCAGTCTGGTCGGGTTTTTAAAGAAAATGAAAGCCTTACGCTATGGGTGTCCAATGATTTGAATAAAATACCTATCCGTATTAAGGCCGATCTGGCAGTAGGATCACTTAAGGCAGATCTTGAAGCGTTCAATGGACTGCGCAACCAATTTAAAATAATAGTGAAGCAATAGAATGTATTGAATGAGCCAGGACGACGATATCATTAAGTCCCAAATCCACAAACTAGAAGAAAAATACAAGCATTCAGGACAAGATTTAAGCGCTTACCTTGACGGCCTCCTTTATCAGAGATACCTCACATATTGGGATTATGTTCATTTAGATACCTTATTGAGCCTTCAGGTGCCCCGCACCCATTTTCCAGATGAAGAAATCTTCATCATGTATCATCAAATTACGGAACTCTACTTCAAACTTATTTTGCACGAACAAAAACAACTCGTTGAAGACAAATCCCAGGACGTTTCCTTTTTTAAAGAAAAAGTCCGCAGGATCAACAGTTATTTTCAGGCTTTGATTTCTTCATTCAGCATTATGATACGGGGGATGGAACGCGAGCAATTTCTGCGCTACAGAATGGCCTTGTTGCCCGCAAGCGGATTTCAATCCGTACAATATCGAATGATTGAGATATACGCAACCCCCCTGGAAAATCTGGTGCATACAGATCAACGGGAGAACTATTCCAGCACAAATTCGGTTGAAGAACTATATGAGCACATCTACTGGAAAAAAGGGGCCACAGATATCAATACCGGAGAAAAAACACTTACCCTAAAACAATTCGAATTCAGATATACACCGCGATTACTTCGAATTTCAAATCAGGTGAAGTCAAGCACGGTATACCATAAATATCTACAACTGCCCAAGGAAAGCAGGCAGAACGGAGATTTAATAGGTTCTTTAAAGGACTTGGACATCAATGCCAACGTGAACTGGCCTTTAATGCACATGGGGTCGGCCTATCGTTATTTGGCGAAGGAAAAAGCAGAAGTAGGTGCTACAGGAGGTACCAATTGGAAAGCTTATTTGCCGCCAAGTTTCCAGAAAATAATATTTTTCCCAACTTTGCACTCAGAAAAGGAAAAGGAAGAATGGGGGAAACAATGGGTAGAACACATTTTCAATCCTGAAAAAAAATAATTTGAATATGGGGAAATATTGGGGCATCATCCTAGCGTTCATGGTATTTGTCGGTTGCAAAGAGACCAAAAAAGTAGAGCCCATAGAGATTGCACAGGTGCCCGTGGAAGTGCCGAAAAAAAAGTTGTACGGGTTCTATATGGATGACTTTAAAGTGGTGCATGATACTGTGAAAAGCGGAGATAGCTTTGGCCAACTCATGCTAAAAAACCACGTTGATTATCCCAAAATTGTTACCATTTCAGAAGAGTATAAAGATAGCTTCGATGTGAAACGTATCCGCGTGGGGAGACCATACACTATTTTAAAGTCTAAAGATACCACCGAAAAAGCAGAGGTTTTTATTTACGAAAATGACAAGATAAATTATACTGTGGTGGACCTTAGGGACTCAGCGGTAGCTTACAAGAGCAAGAAAAAAGTCACCTACTTACAGCGGGAAGTGGCCGGTACTAAAACCAGTTCGCTCTCGCAGACTTTGGACAATCTGGGAGTAGACTACTTGGTTACCATAAATCTGTCAGAAATTTATGCTTGGACTATCGACTTTTTCAAATTGGAAAAAGGGGACAAGTTTAAAATCCTGTTTAAGGAAAGATATATAAATGATAGTATTTACGCGGGTGTGGAACCTATAGAAGCCGCTTTTTTTGAACATAAGGGGAAACCGGTTTATGCTTTTCCCTATGTAACAGATTCCTTGAAACAAATCCAAGACTACTTTGATGAAAAAGGAAACAATCTGAGGAGCACTTTCTTAAGGGCACCTATCAAATTTGGGTATCGACTTTCATCAAGATTTAATTTGAAGCGAAGGATAGCGTATTATGGATATAAGGTAAGGCCTCATAGAGGAACAGATTATGCCGCTCCCATTGGGACCCCGATTATTGCCACCGCGGATGGTACCGTAACTGAATCCACTAGAAGAGGTGGTAACGGAAAGTACGTAAAAATTCGCCACAACGGTATGTACAGTACCCAATATCTTCACATGCGCAAACAAGCGGTGAAACGCGGGGAATTTGTCAGACAGGGCGATGTGATCGGGTGGGTCGGTATGACCGGTAATACTGGAGGTCCCCACGTTTGTTATCGCTTTTGGAAAAATGGGGTCCAAGTAGATCCACTCAGAGAAAAACTTCCCAGCGCAGAGCCCATAGCCGATTCCTTAAAGGCGAATTTTCTTGATCACATAGCACCAATACAACAACAATTGGATTGTATTGAGTTTGAAATTCCGGAACAACCCGAAACCTTTATAACCTATAACGCACAAAATGGCCCTGAGCAAGATAAATCCGTCCAAAACTAAGTCCTGGAAAAAACTAAGCGCGCACTTTGATCAGATAAAAGAATACCATCTACGAACCCTTTTTGACGCCAATCCCGAAAGAGCGAAAAAATTTTCCCTAAAATACGGCGACTTGTTTGTCGATTTTTCCAAAAACCGGATAACAGATGAGACCTTTGAACTTCTGTTGGAATTGGCGGATGAGGTTAAACTGAGAGAGGGCATAGCGGAGTATTTTTCAGGAGAAAATATCAATGAAACCGAGGGTAGGGCGGTTTTACATACCGCACTTCGGGCAAAAAAGGACGATTCTGTCTTGGTCGATGGTGAAAATGTAATTCCAGAAATAGTCGAGGTACGTGAAAGAATCAAGGTGTTTTCCGATGAAGTCCTTTTGGGTCAAAAAAAAGGATATACAGGAAAAACATTCACCGATGTTGTAAATATCGGTATCGGGGGTTCCGATCTGGGCCCAGTAATGGTAACCGAAGCCCTAAAGTTCTATAAGAATCACCTGAACACCCATTTTGTAAGTAACGTAGATGGTGACCATGTTCATGAAATCCTTAAAAAGCTGGACCCAGAAACAACACTATTCATAATTGTTTCCAAATCGTTCACCACCCAGGAGACCTTGAGCAATGCCTTGACCCTTAAAAAATGGTTCCTGCAACATGCGGCTGAAAAGGATGTCGCCAAACATTTTGTAGCGGTCTCTACCAATCTAGAGAAAATAGATGCATTTGGTATTGATAAGGAAAATGTATTCCCCATGTGGGACTGGGTTGGGGGTCGTTTTTCACTATGGAGTGCGGTCGGACTTTCCATAGCGCTCGCTATTGGATATACACATTTTGAAGAGTTGTTGGACGGTGCACAAAATATGGACAGCCACTTCAAACAGGCCCCGTTCGCAGAGAACATTCCCGTAATATTGGGACTTTTGACTGTTTGGAACAATAACTTTTTTGGCGTGGAGACCGAGGCTATAATACCTTACACCCAATACCTCCATCGTTTTTCAGCGTATTTACAGCAAGGCATTATGGAAAGTAATGGAAAAAGTAAGGACAGGGCTGGAAATACCACATCGTATGAAACTGGAACTATAATCTGGGGCGAGACCGGTACCAATTCACAACATGCGTTTTTTCAACTTATTCATCAGGGAACAAAACTGATACCTACGGATTTTATTGGTTTCAAAAAGCCATTGCACGGCGATAGGGAGCATCACAATAAGTTAATGGCCAATTTTTTTGCGCAGACTGAGGCTTTGATGAACGGCAAGACCGAAGAAGAGGTTCGATCAGAACTAAATGCACAAGAAGTATCCCCGGAAAAAATGGATGCCTTGGTTCCCTTTAAGGTTTTCGCTGGGAACAAACCAACCACCACCCTACTGCTGGATAAACTGACCCCAAAAAGTTTGGGTTCACTTATTGCGCTCTATGAACACAAAATATTTGTTCAGGGGCTTGTTTGGAATATTTTCAGTTATGACCAGTGGGGAGTAGAATTGGGAAAACAGCTGGCTAAAAACATTCTTGTTGACTTGGAAAATTCTAAAATGGGCAAGCATGATGCCTCTACCTTGCAACTTCTGCAATATTTTAAACAATAAATTGCTGAATCCATAATTTGATGGACAAAGCAACCCATTGTTAATCAAATGCTTTAAATTGTTAAGCCTATGTTAATAACCTAGGCTTTTTTTAACCTTGCCTTAATGGTGAAAACCTAAAAATACCACACTTTTGCAAGGCTATTGATCAATTTTAAAACTGTAAAATGAAAAGAATTTACTTGGCCATTGTCGCTGTTTTTATTTCAGCCTTGGCATTTTCACAAGGGGTTACCACTTCAAGTATGCAGGGTAGTGTTGCCGACGCATCAGGGGAACCGCTTTTTGGGGCAAATGTTGTCGCGACACACACTCCATCTGGAACAACCTATGGAGCTATTGCAAACGAGGATGGTCGTTTCTACCTTCCTAACTTAAGAGTTGGTGGTCCGTACACCGTAGTGGTCTCCTATGTTGGATTTCAGGATAAGACGTTTGAAGGCATAGTTCTGGGGCTGGGCCAAAGTTTTAACCTGAAAGTTAGCATGAGCGAAGGAGGTGTTGAATTAGAGGAAGTAATAGTTACCTCTACCGCAGGTAACATTATTAATCCAGATAGAACCGGACCTTCTATTAACCTTTCCAGAGAAACGATCGATGCTTTGCCAACAATTAACAGAAGCATCAATGATTTTACGAGATTGACCCCTCAATCCAACGGAACTTCTTTTGCTGGAACGTCAGGTAGGTTCAATAACTACACGATTGACGGTAACATTTACAACAACAACTTTGGTTTAGGTTCTGGTCAGTTTGCCGGTTCCAACCCTATCTCGTTGGACGCTATTGAGGAGGTGCAGGTAAACTTGGCCCCATTTGATGTCCGACTTGCTGGCTTTACCGGAGCCTCTGTAAATGCCGTTACAAAATCTGGTACAAATGAATTCAAAGGCTCTGCATATTACTATTTCCGCAACGATCAGATGGTAGGAGATAAGCTTAGGGATGTGGAATTGAACAGGGGCGACTCCCAAAACGACATTAAAGGGGTTAGTCTGGGAGGTCCAATAATTAAGGACAAGCTGTTTTTCTTCGTAAGTTATGAAGAGGAGGAAGAGGCCGTTCCCGGTTTCACGAGACAAGCGGCCCGTCCCGGATTGGTTCCTGATGGATTGACAATATCCAGAGTCCCCGCATCAGACTTGGATTTTGTCAGTGAGCAGATGTTGAATATTTATGGCTACAACACCGGGCCTTATGAAAACTATCCCTTTGCTTCTGAGCAGACTAGGTTCAATGCCAGATTAGATTACAACTTAAACCAGAACAACAAATTCTCTTTACGATACAATCGATATGAGGCCTTGAACGATGTCCCAATAAACAGAAATTCAAATCGCTTTTTGGGAACCCGTTTTAGAAATACCAGCAGACAGGGTATTGAGGCGGTTACCTTCGCAAATGCCAACTACGCCAACGAACGCTTGGTAGAGTCTTTGGTCGGTGAATGGAATTCAAAAATTGGGGACAATATGTCCAACCAATTGAATATAGGTTACACTTCCATTACCGATCCCAAACGAAGTGTGCCCGGGGGACAACCTTTCCCATTTATTGAGGTTTTGGAACCGGATGAGTCGGGGAATTTATTGTACTACACAGCTTTGGGGAATGAATTGTTTACGGTGGGGAACTTGTTGGAAAACAACGTGTTCAACGTTACCGATAATTTTTCAATTTATTCAGGTAGACATACCTATACCTTCGGTGCCAATTTGGAGTTGATGACCTTTGAGAATGCCTTCAACCCTGTTTTTAATGGCTTTTATAGATTTACAAGTTTCGATAGCTTTGTTGAAACCGTAATTAACAGAACCCCTGGTGCCTTCCCAGATGCGTTTGCCAAAAGCTTCGCGTTGGATGGTACTACTACTCCACCTATCGATGAAACAAATTTTGGACAATTTGGGGTGTATGTACAGGATGAGTTTCAGGTCAATGACAACCTGAAAATAACAGGGGGTTTGAGGGTTGACTTCCCTTTCTACAGTACGGACATACCGCGAAATACACTTTTGGATGAACTTAATAAAACGTTTACGGATGCCGATGGGGATACTTTTACTCCGGATGTAAGCCAATTTCCAAAGGTAAGACCCCTATGGTCCCCTCGGGTTGGGGTCAATTGGGATGTAAATGGCGAAGGAAAAACACAGGTCCGTGGAGGTACAGGAATCTTTTCAGGTCGTATCCCCTTTGTTTGGTTGAGTAACCAAGTCAACGGTTCAGGAGTAGTGCGAGGAGGTCTTGGCTTTGAAGGAGATGAGGTCGCAGATGCCTTTGGTCCTGATTATGTCTTTAATCCCGATGTAACTTTTGGAAATCCTGAAAATCCAAGTCAAACCCTCTCCAATGAGCTGAATTTGACAGATAGGGATTTCAAACTTCCGCAGGTATGGCGTACCAATATCGGTGTAGACCATAAATTGCCTTGGGGAATTACCGCTACACTCGACTTGATTTATTCAAGGGATGTGTCTACCCCAATTGTGTTCAATACTGTGCTTAGAGCTCCTGACGGTACTTTAAGTGGCCCTGACCAAAGACCTTTCTGGACCGCTGGTACAGATGATAACCCAAATCCTAACGCGGTAAACAGTGGTGCCGCTTACTCCGGGGATCCAGATTTTAGGAATGTTTTCTTGTTGACCAACGCTGATGAAAAAGCAGATTACTATTCCGTAACGGCCCAGTTGCAGAAGCAATTCGACAATGGATTCTATGCCATGATTGCCTATACTGCCTCCAGAGCTAGGGATTTAGATGCTTCGGGCGGGTCCCAGGCAGGGTCATTGTGGACTGCAACGGTGCAAGAGGATAGAAATAACCCGAGACTTGGCTTTGCTTCTTTTGATCAGCCGAATAGGTTTATCGCTAACTTAAACTACCAAACCGAGACCACTACCATTGGATTGTTTTGGGAAGGTGGTGAAAACGGTAGATTTAGCTACACCTACTCCGGAGATTTTGGAGATAACTCAGATAGATTAATCTATATTCCTAACGATGCTTCCGAGCTTAACTTTGAAGAGTATACGTTGAGTGGACAGACGATTACGGAGCAAGCCCAGATAGACGCGTTCAATGCCTACATTGATCAAGATGAATATCTAAGTGAAAATCGCGGTCAGGTAGCGGAAAGAAATGGCGCTAAATTGCCATGGATAAATCGATACGACTTGAGGATTCTTCAGGATATCCATTTGACGAAAGACAAAAAGAACACCATTCAATTGTCCATGGATTTCTTAAATATTGGAAACATGTTCAACTCGGATTGGGGAGTTCCTCAATTTGCTATCCAAGATAACATTCTTGGATTCAGGGGAAGAAATGAAGCGAACGAACCGATATATAGATTAAATGCGGTTCCTGGAACATCTGAGCTGCCTAGAGAATCTTTTATACAATCTAATGATTTAGATGATACCTGGAGATTACAGGTTGGGATACGTTATTTGTTCAATTAGTCAAATAGTTCATATAAAATTAAATCTCGCCATATAGCGGGTTTTTTTGTTTCCATAATCGGTATTTTTAAGAAAACACCAAAGATGATGGAAATCCTCCAAACCTTACATTCTTATCTGGCCTATGTAGTTTTAATTGTATTGGTTTTAGGGGTTTTTAATGCGTTTTCAGGTTGGTTTGGGAATAGGGATTTTACAATGCACAAGGATTTACGGATAAGTTTGTTTGCCCTGATTTTCAGCCATATCCAACTTTTGGTGGGCCTGCTTCTCTACTTTGTGTCCATCAGTGGGTTTAAAGCGATACAGATTCTGGGAATTGAGGGTTTGAATTCAGCAGCACGTTTGTTGGCTTTGGAGCACCCACTTATCAATGTCATTGCTATTGTGTTGATCACTGTGGGATGGTCAAGACACAAAAGGTTTGGAAGAAGCAATAAAAAATTTAAGAATATCGCCATTTTTTACGGTTTGGGCCTCTTGCTCATTCTTTCCCGTATTCCTTGGGCGCAGTGGTTTCGAGTCTGGCAGTCATGAGCTAAGGATGGAAAAAAGATACTCCCGTGATCGCCAGTAAGTATGTCAATCGGTATTGGATGGGCCATATCCATCATAACTGTTCCCGTATTAAAAAAAGATAAATGGGAAAATGATCGCTGTACCCACCTATATAGTTGGTTCCTGAATATGTACGAAACGGATATCCTATGTATTTTCCGTTCGGGGTCCTTAGAAAGTTTGGAGTATAAAGGGCCGTTTTCCACAAAAAGTAACCTTTGGATTTTTCAGTTAAATTGGAAGTCATATAAAATTGGTCAAACAAGTTCCATTTGTCCCTGTAGGCCAACGATCCCAACCCTTTTTTATATAGTTCTTCCGAGGGATTGTATAAATCCAGGCTGTCCAGCACCCTGACATTCCCCTTGGTTTTAAGGACTTTTCTAAAACTAGCGTTCTTTGGGTCGTCATTGAAATCACCCATGCTGATGATTTTCGAATCTGGATTGAGATAACGAAGGGAATCTATGATTTGCTTGTTCAATTGAGCGGCTTTTAGGCGGTTGGGCCTACTTTTTTGCTCTCCACCCCGACGGGAGGGCCAATGGTTTACAAGAAAGTAAAAGGTTTCATCATCCAGAATACCTTCTACCACCAGTTGGTCCCTGGTGTATTTCCGATTCCCGAGTTCGTCTTTTATCAGTAATCGACGACTGACAAATGCGGTTGGCAAAAAAGAACTTTTTTGGTACAGTAGCGCAACATCGATTCCCCGGTGGTCGGGAGAATCGAAATGGAGGATGCCATAGTCGTACATACGAAGATTGGGATGACCGACAAGGTCGTTCAATACATTTCGGTTCTCTATTTCACAAAGTCCAATAACATCAGGAGGGGAGGTATGTATTTCGCCACCTATTTTCGAGATCACTTTCGAAATATTGGCAATCTTTTTTCCATAACGCTTTTCATTCCATTTGTACGCTCCTTTGGGAGTACGGTCATCATCAAATATCAAAGAGTCATTTTTTGTGTCAAACAAGTTTTCAACGTTGTAGAAAGCAATGCACCGAAGCTTGTATTTTTTTTCGGATTGGCAGAAAATCGAGAGGGGTAAAAGAAGACAAATGAAAAGCCGAAGAATCATAAAAATAGATTTGGGATTTTGAAAATAAACATTTTTACGTATTTTTCGCACAAATAAAAAAGACAATAACCTCAGTCTTTTCATAATTAACCTACATTTTATAGACTATGAGATTTTTTCCGCTTCTCATGGTACTCTGTACGTCCTTTGGAAGTTATGGGCAACAGAAGGCCGTGATATCAGGTAGCATATTGAACGAACGTACACTTCAACCAATCCAAGGAGTATTTGTTCAACTAGAAGGCTCCACCAAAGGGTTCGTTACCAACGCACTAGGACAATTTGAGTTAAATACCACGCTTACCGGGAAACGTATCTTGATGGTCCAGGCGAAAGAATATCTGGTTAAGCGCATACCTGTTTTTATTGAAAGAGAAGGCTTTCTATCCCTGGGTGATATCGTACTGAGCCAGGATATTGCCACGGACAAAGAAGAAAACCTGATAACGCTTACGGATGGGGAGTTGGTCGCTGAAGAGGTTTTTTCCGTATCATCTGGTTTATTACAATCCACCAAAGACTTGTTCCTTAGGCGGGCCGCTTTTGATTTTGGGCAGGTTTTTTTCAGGGTGAGGGGTTACGATTCGCGAAACGGCGAGGTATTGCTGAATGGCATTCCTATGAACAAACCGGAAAACGGAAGACCTCAATGGAACAATTGGGGCGGATTGAACGATGTAACCCGAAATCAGGAATTTACAAACGGATTACATCCCAATCGAAACACTTTTGGAGGGATTTTGGGCAATACCAACATCGATTTAAGACCTTCAAACTTGAGAAAAGGCCTACGATTATCTTCTTCTGCATCAAACCGTACCTATAGAGGTAGACTTATGGCTACTTATAATTCAGGAACGGGGGACAATGGCCTTGCCTATTCATTTTCCACGTCCCGAAGATGGTCGGAGGCGGGTTTTGTAGAAGGTACCTTATATGACGCATACTCCTTATTTGGAGCTATAGAATACGATATTGATTCGAAAAACACGCTGATGCTAGCCGGGGTTTTGGCAAAAAATAGAAGAGGTAGGTCTTCCGCGATAACTCAGGAAGTTTTCAATTTAACAAGCAATATGTACAATCCCTATTGGGGCGATCAAAACGGAAATCTAAGGAATTCAAGACAAAATAGGATCTTTGAACCTATATTTCTTCTGAGCTACTTTTTGGATACCGATAAAATGGATGTCAACCTAGGAGTAGCATATCAATTTGGTTCCCAGGCCCGAAGCAGAATCGGGTTTTATAATGCTCCCAACCCCGACCCTACGTATTACAGATATTTGCCCAGTTATTATCTCAACGGTTCTTTGGGAGCGGATTTTATCAACGCCAACTTGGCGAGAGAAGGCTTCTTGTCCAATCCACAGTTGCAATGGGAAAGCTTGTACACCTCCAATGAAAATCCTTTAAACGGAGGTAAAGCGGCATATGTGCTCTACGATGATGCATCGGAATTGCGTTCCATTTCCGTTTCCGGTACTTCAGAATACATTATAAACGATACGGTGACTTTGGGTGTCGGGGGCAGTTTACAAACCAATACCACTCAGAATTTTGCAAAAATAGATGACCTTTTAGGAGCTCAGTTCCATGAAGATATTGATGTGTTTTCCGAAACAAAAAATGATGTGAATGGAAATATCAACAAGGTAGCGGGAGATTTGTTCAATTACAATTACGAACTAAGTGCAACACATCTGACCTCTTTTGTACAATCAAAATTCAGTACCAAAAAGATTACCGGATTTTTGGCTGCTTCCCTGGGCAATTCAAACTTTAGAAGGAATGGGTTGTTCCAGAATGAGCGTTTTTTGGAAAATTCGATAGGGGAAAGTCCAGAAATGGCATTTTTTACTACCAGTGGAAAAATAGGGGTCACTTACTTTTTTTCCGGCAGGCATTGGATAAGCGGGAACGCCGCCTCCTTGCAAAGACCCCCAACCCTTCAGAATTTATTTGTAAACCCTAGGGAAAACAATGATATCGTTCCTAATATCAAAGCGGAGGATATTACTTCTGTGGACCTTAGCTATTTTGCTCGATTGCCTTATCTAACGGGTAGAATATCTGCCTATTACACCCGCTTCATGAACACTACGGATATCAATTTCTTTTTTGTGGATTCTGGTTTGGGCTCTGATTTTGTACAAGAAGTAATTACCGGTCTTGACAGGTTGCACAAAGGCATTGAACTGGGCGTGGAATATGAAGTCTCCTCAAGTGTCAAACTGTCGGTTGCCGGAAATTTGGGACACTATCTCTTCGCCAGTGATCCTATGGTACAAATAGATTTTGACACGGCTGGTTTGGAAGAAGAACTGATTGATCCTGAAGGAACCATTGAGCTGGGTATTTCCAAAATAAAAAACCTTAAACTACCCCAGGGTCCGCAAACCGCATTTTCCTTGGGAGTGGATTACAGAGACCCCAAATATTGGTGGCTAGGGGCCACCACCAACTATTTGGGCAACAACTATGTGAACATATCCACAATAACGAGAACGCCCAGTTTTGTCTTAAACCCAGAAACGGGACTTCCTTTTCCAGATGCTACAAAAGAGAACGTAGCTCAACTGTTGGAACAGGAAAGATTGGAGGATGTTTATCTGCTGAATCTGGTGGGTGGAAAATCTTGGATTTACAAAGAAAAATACATCAGTGCTTTTCTTAGTGTGAACAACCTTTTTGGCGCCGTATTTCGTACCGGTGGTTTTGAACAAAGCAGGAATGGAAACTACGGTCAGCTGCGTCAAGATAATCTTAGTGGTTCGCCATCCTTTGCTCCGAGGTATTGGTATGGATTTGGAAGAACCTATTTTTTGAACTTGGCCATTAGTTTTTGAAACCAACTTTAAAGACATGAAAAACAAGATTTCATCAATTTTGGTACTGCTCTTGTTTTGTGCAAGTTGTGTTACCAATGCGGATTTTGATACTACTTCTGCAAACTGTGTAGATACCTCCCAAAATCGTATCAGTTTTGAAGATTTAGAGGATTTTTATAGTGGGGAGGTCATTCAGATTCAAGAGGATTTGGAGCTTGAAGGGTATGTTGTTTCCTCGGATAGAGCCGGAAATTTTTTCAGCAGTCTGTTTATCCAAAACGATTTGACCAACCCAACCCATTCCCTACAATTGGAAATTGATTTAAGAGAGTCCCATCTGGTTTTTGAAAAGGGGCGTAAGATTTCCATCCGATTAAAAGGACTCTATCTTGGAAAAAGCGATGAAATATTAAAACTGGGAGGTACTTTTTTGGCTTTTGGAAACATTTCAGTGGGACGATTACCTTCGTTGAAAATACCAGAGCATGTTTTTTTACAATGTGGGGATGTGATGCCCGTGCAGCCAGTATTGACGGAGATAGGTGCTCTTTCCGAGTTACCTCCGGGAGTTTTGGTTCAATTGGAAGACATGGAGGTAGCAGATAGTGAACTTGGAAAAACATTTGCCGAAAAAGAAGAGGAAACCCTGAGGATTTTGCAGAACTGTGAAGAGGTTCCATTGCTCATGCGGAACAGTGGGTTTGCAGATTTTCAAGAAGAACCATTACCCAGTGGGAGGGGCTCCATAACCGGTATTTTGTTGAAAGATGGAAACGATTTTCATATCACCATCCGAGATTTGGACGATATTCGGTTTATTGAAGAGCGCTGTCCCGAAATAATTACAGAATTTACCTCCGATCAAATATTTATATCTGAACTCGCGGACCCAGATAACAACTCAGGAGCAAGATTTGTGGAATTGTATTACGCCGGTACGGAACCTTTAGATTTAAACCTTTGGACGTTGACACGTTACACCAACGACAATACCGAAGCTAGCTCCTCCATTGATTTGTCGGGAATCCTTATTGAGGGGGGAAGTACCCTGGTTATTTCCCCAAATCCTGAAGAATTTGAACTCGTTTATGGTTTTCCACCAGATGTAGGAGTTTCTACCAATAGTCCTGCTGATTCTAACGGTGACGATAATTTGGAGTTGGTGGACCCCTTTGGAAAAGTTATCGATGTATTTGGAATTATCGGGGAAGATGGTTCTGGAACGAACCATGAGTTTGAGGACGGGCGCGCGCTTCGAAAAACGGAAATAATCCAGGGGAATCCGGTTTACACCTTCGAAGAATGGACGATTTACAACGACTCTGGAGAGGCAGGAACGATAAACCAACCTCAAAAAGCCCCGGAAAACTTTAGCCCAGGTATCAAAGATTAAAAGTTAAAACGGCTTATACCCAAATTTTTGTCCACCTACGGAAGCATCTGCCATAAGCCCTGCCTTAGGTAGGGCAAATACGGCAACCCCATCTTTATATTGGGCATTGGCGGCAATTCCCGATTTAATGGCAACTGCAGACGCTTCTGCGGCAAATTGAAATTTTCCTTCGGTAAAACGCTCCAAATCCACAGCGGTTTCAAAAAAGATGACCTCAATAATCGCCTGACCTCCAGCCTGTAAGCCTACATTCAATTTCTTCAGGTTCGCCATGCCAACGAGAGTACCTCCTTCATAGACTACGCCATTTCCAGAGGCACCACCAATAATAAACCCTCCCTTTCCTACATTGGGGAAAAGCACATAACCAGCAGAATTCTCAAAAAACTCCTCTAAACCTATATCTGCTTTTAGAAGCGTCTTTTTAGCTTCCTTGGCATCATTGATTATTTTTCGGTCTTTTTGGGACTGGGCGTAGCCATCTAAGGCAAACGAAGATATCATTAACACCAGGACCATAAACTTTAGGGTTTTCATACCATATGGATTTCAGAATACAACTAAGTTAAACAATAAACACTATCGTTCCAGAAAAGGGGTTGCCAATAATTGTTAACGACCGTTTCATAATCCAGAAAAAGATGGTGGATGCTGAATTATTATTATTCGTGTTTTGGTAGATGTCCAACACATTGCCCTTAGCAAACAGAATGGCTTAAATTCTGTAAAAAGTATAACAAGGTATCTGGGTCACAAACTAAGGAATTTGAATTCTACCACAATTCCAATACGTATAGACCTAGCTTATTTTTTCATAGTATTTGCGTATGGATTTTTCGGGATAAAAAGACTTTTGCCCGTATTTTAGTAGATGTTTTTAAGAATACAACAAAACAACTGGCTTTACTTTTATAAGTCGGAGTATTGGAAAAGAAGGTTTAAGTCAACTAAACTGTTACAAGGTAGTCTGTTGTTGTGACAGTTTTTTTATCTTTCATAGTAAATGCAAAATACAGAAGAGTTTTTTAACGCAATAAAAAATGGAAATATAAAGACTGTCGCTGAAATGTTGAAGAACAACGAAGCGTTGATAAAATCCAGGGATGCTCGAGGTTCAACGCCATTGATTTTAGCTTCCTACTATCAACAAAAAGAAATCGTGCAACTTTTGTTGTCACAAGGAGCGGGTCTTGATGAAACCGATGGTTCCGGCAATACGGCCTTAATGGGAGTATGCTTTAAGGGATACACCGATATTGCCAAAATGTTTGTGGATGCTGGAGCGGATGTAAATGTCACCAATGCTATGGGGGCTACCGGTCTTATTTATGCGGTTACGTTCAATCACTTGGACATTGCAAAGTTGTTATTGGAAAATAAAGCGAACATTTCCATAAAAGATTCCAGAGGCAATACGGCACTGGACCATGCCAAAACGCAGGACTTTAAACCACTCATATCCTTATTGGAATCGTATAGGTAGAGCAGTATGAGTAGCAATCCGCTGAATTTAATTAAAAGAATCAATGCAATTGCTGACACAGGGCTTATCTATACCGCAGGGGCGTATGACAAGGAACGCTACGAGGAATTAAAAAAAATCAGTTTGGCACTCATGTCATATATTAGCGATCAGCCCCTGGAAATACTGGAAGATTTTTTGTTGCCCACGAAACACTATCCTACACCAAAAGTAGATATTAGGGGTTTTGTGCTCAATGAAAACGATGAAATCCTTATGGCTCGGGAAAGTGTGGATGGCAAATGGACCATTCCCGGGGGATGGGCGGATGTTGGAAGTACGCCTTCCGAAACGGTAAAGAAGGAGATTTGGGAGGAAACCGGACTAGAGACCAAGGTGCTACGGTTATTGGCAGTGTACGATAAAAGGGAACACCCACACCCTCCTGAACCGTATTACATTTACAAGCTAAACTTTTTGTGTCAAATCACTGGAGGAGTGTTGAGACCAGGATTTGATATGCTGGAGACCGACTTTTTTGGTTTGGACAGTTTACCCCCTCTATCTAAAGATAGGATTTTGGAATCCCAGTTAAGGCAACTGTTCCAATTGGCCAAATCGGAAACCCATCTTGTATATTTTGATTGATGGAATCCCAAGAAACTATACAAGTCGCTCTAATGCAGTCTCCTTTGGTATGGGAGAATCCCTCGGCAAATAGAATATCTTTTGAAGAAAAAATAAGGGCTATCAAAGGCAAAGCTGATTTGGTCATCCTTCCTGAAATGTTTACAACAGGTTTTACCATGTCCCCGGAGCACGTGAACAGGTCTGAAGGAACCAAGACCTTGGAATGGATGCAATTCCTCGCGCAGGATGCGCATATCGCGTTAACCGGTAGTTTGGTTTTCCCTGAAAATGATGCCTATTTTAACCGATTGTTTTTTGTAAAGCCCGATGGGAGCTTTCAGTACTACAACAAAAGACATACGTTTACTTTGGCAGGGGAGCATAAAAAGTATGTTGCCGGTACAAAAAGAACCATAGTCGATTACAAGGGATTCCGATTTTGTCCGTTGATATGTTATGACCTTCGTTTTCCCGTTTGGTCCAGAAATACTATGGACTTTGATGTTCTTATTTATGTTGCCAATTGGCCAAAACCACGGATTTCGGCTTGGGATGCTCTCCTCAAGGCGCGTGCCATTGAAAATATGGCCTACAGTATTGGAGTAAATAGAGTGGGTTTGGATGGTCTAGGGTATGAGTACGTGGGGCATTCAGCGGCCTATGATGTTTTAGGGAACCAACTTACTTTCGCTGGCCAAGAAGAAATTGTTTTTGTTACTTTGGATAAACAGCATATTCAAAAAAACAGGGAGAAACTCCAGTTTTTAGAGGACAGGGAAAATTTTACTCTGTTATAACAAAAGATTGTTCCAGTTCCCAGTTGGCCCTCACTTCAATGATATCCGGATAATAGCTTATTTTTTCTGGCTGTTTTTTTTCTAAATAGTGCCCGGTGTCCCAAATGCCATTGGCATTGTCATCAAAAATTACCCGAATCATATAGTTACCGGGATTTAAATTGTTGAATTCGATAGGACTTGGCAATTCAGAAATAACCTCTCGTTCTAACTCACCTTGGTCATCCGTAAGTTGCACGATTATGGGAAATCGAACAGCTCCGGTAATATTCACTCTGAGATTTCCATAATCTGCATAGCTTCCCGTGGAAAGGCGATAATCCAGAGAATCATTTTCAAAACCAAAAAAGTCGGTAATCGCCCCTGGTAAAAGAGAAAATGTATAGGATTGATTGGGCTCTTTTTTAAAATCGAAATTGACCTGGCTTCTTACTGAGTCCAAGGTAAAGGTATACGGATATTTCAGGGAATCACTTACAAAAAAACCAATTTTGCTGGTGTCCACTTCAACAATCGGAGTATTGGAAAGAATACCAAAAGTAGCTTCAAAATCAAATTTTCCACTGGCACTGCTGGATAGTTGTAGCGAATCCATGGCAAGTTTTCTGGTTTTTACCGTAAACGTATCCTTTCGCTCCAAAATATCGTTTCGTACCATAAAAACAATAGAATCCAAATCGGTTGGGGTAAACCAATAATTCAAGGTGTCGGTTTCTCTATCCTTAAGGATTTTTGTACGTACGGAATCGGGTAGATCAGTTAAACTTTCAATGACAAAATCATCTGGTTTTCCTTGATATCCAAAAATGATTCTGTTTTTGGCGACGTAGCTCGGTACCGAAATGTTGTAATCCGGAATTTCCTGGAAGAGATTTAACAGATAAATGGAGTCTGAGGGGATGATAATGGTGTCCTCAACAAAACCAATTTTATCCTGTCTTTGGTCGAACAGATTATTTTTATTGACATCTTTTAGTGCGATGAGCTTGTAAGTTCCCGCCTTTAGGTTTTTAAGTTCAAAAATTGGGAGACTGTCCAAGGTGTTGGAAATGTAGTTCGGTGGACTTTTAAAAACCGTTGAGTCGGTAAAAGCGGTGTCAAGTTCATACAACATGACACTGATAAACTCATCGGCCCTTCTGTTGAACGCATCTTTCACCGCTCCGGAGAGGGTCAACGAGTCTATGTAAGTACCCGTAGAAAAAACATAGGTGAGAAAACTGTTCGGATTTCCTTCATTATTGTCAACGATACTTTGTCCAAAATTAAAGGTGTAGGTCGTGTTTTCGGTCAGGGTATCCTTTAAAATAAGTTCTACGAACTTGCTTACTCCTCCTTGGGGTCTTATTTCGGGCTTGTTTTTTAAAGGAGGAGATATAATAAGCTGGTTTTGGACATCTTCCAATTTTATGAACTCATCAAAATATAGCCGGATTTTATCGGATTTGAACTCCGTGGAAAAATTTTCAGGTTCCGTGCGAATCAATTGAGGAGGGGTAATGTCTTTTTCGCCCCCTGTTGGGTTTCCTCTTCTGGCACATTGCCAGAGCACCAGAGCCATCCAAAACATAAAAAAGAGACTTAGAAATTTCTTGAGATGGACCATGCCTGTTTCAATCTTTGGTAAAGAAACGATTAATTTAATTCTCGGAAACACCTATAAGATAAATTTAACCCTAGGGCACAACGGCAATACTGGCAATCGATATTTCGGGCTCTTTCAATTGACGAAGTGCCAAGGTACATGCTTCTATAGTGGCCCCGGTGGTTATAACATCATCAACAAGAAGAATATGTCTATAATTTCTGTGTTCAGCATGGTTCGCGCGAAAGGCATCTTTGATGTCCTCCCATCGCATTTCTCTATTTTTTTTGGTTTGTGTTCTCGAATTTTTAACCCGCACCAGCAGATTGGGCGCATACGCCACATTGAGATGCTCCGCAATCTGCCTTGCAAATAGACCTACTTGATTATAGGAACGCTTTCTTTCTTTTTTGGGATGTAGCGGAACGGGAACCACTACATCTATATCTTGTAGTGATTTTTCCTCTTTTAACAAAGAACCATACCAATCACCGAAAAATCCTCCTATGGACTCCTGGTTTTTGTATTTTAAATGGTGAAGTAAATTCTTTACCGTCCCTTTTCTTGAAAAAAATAGAAAAGCAGAAGCCTTTTTAATAGGGACTCTACCATAAAAAATCCGGTCAACTGCGTTTTCTGTAGAGAAATTGTACTCGGTGAGTGGCAGTTCATGTCGACAAACGGTACACAACACATGTTCTCCTCTGGATAATCGGGCATTACATCCAAAACACACCTTTGGCAATAGGATGTTGTTAATATCGTTTATTATCTTAGCCAACCTTTTGGTCATCGAATCTTATTTTGTTTAGAGTAGCTCTAGTACCCCATGGACGCCCAAGATAACAATTTCAATTACAAGATCATCTTTGCCGCACTTGTAGCAGTAATTGTGGGGATTCTTATCGCTTTTTACTACAGTTATGCCCAGTCCAAAAATCAAATGGTATTCCTAGAGCAAGAAAAATCCCTGTTGGTCAAAGATTTGACTTTGATGAAAGCCGAGGTAGACCGTTTATCTGGGTTGAACGAAGTCAATGAAATTGAACTGCAAACTTCTCGCTTTAGAGTACAACAATTATTGGATTCCGTGGGAAGACTCAATTTTAGTTTGACCAAACTGAAGGAAACCCGAAAAGAGCTGCGCATGTTGGAGGTACGCTTTGACAGCCTAAAACTTAAGAACAACTTTTTACGATATAACAACAAACTATTGGCCGATCGCTACGAAGAGACCCAAAAACTACTTCAAGATGCCAAAGGTAGGGCCAGTAGTATAGAGAAAAGGGAGTCTATGTTACTGGAGACCAACCGCGAACTGAGCAAAGAGGTAAAGATAAAGAGCTATTTGAAACTCCAAAATGCGGAAGGCAGTGGCTTTAGGCTCAGGGCAGGAAGACCATTAAAGACCAATAAGGCCTCTACCATCGAAAAACTTCGGGGTTGTGTAACCATTTTGAGCGATCCTTCGGAAAGGGGAAAAGTACGCGTAATATATCTTCAGTTTTTAACGCCTGAAATGAAAGTCATTGAGGACAATGCCACCACCATATCTGTGGGGGGCAATACCTATAGCAAAAAGGTGGAAATTGTATATACTGGGAAGGAAATCAGTATATGTGATGCCATTACCGTACCAGAGGGGTCTCTGGACGAGGGAATTTACACCCTCAATGTGTTTGAGGACGAACGACTTTTGGCCTCCACTGAATTTCAACTGAAATAACCCACTGTTTTTTAGCTAAAACTCTATTTTTGCCCAATGGCAAATCAAGAGGATATTTTCAAGAAGGTCATCTCCCATGCAAAAGAGTACGGCTTTATTTTTCAATCCAGCGAAATTTATGATGGGCTCAGTGCCGTTTACGATTATGGGCAGAACGGGGCAGAACTAAAAAAGAATATCCGGGAGTACTGGTGGCAGGCCATGGTACAGCTAAACGACAATATTGTCGGGATTGATGCTGCCATTTTTATGCATCCTACCACTTGGAAAGCCTCAGGACATGTTGATGCCTTCAATGACCCTTTAATAGATAATAAAGATTCTAAAAAAAGATACCGTGCGGACGTTTTGGTGGAAGACCACGTCGCCAAAATTGAGGGCAAGATCGATAAGGAAGTAGCCAAAGCGTCGAAGCGTTTCGGCGATACTTTTGATAAAGAACAGTTCTTGAAAACCAATCCGCGTGTATTGGATTACCGGACAAAGGCCAATTCCATATTGAAACGATTGGGAAAATCTTTGGAAAATGAAGATTTGGCCGATGTAAAGGCATTAATTGAGGAATTGGGTATAGCTTGCCCCATTTCAGGGTCAAAAAACTGGACCGATGTAAAACAGTTCAACCTGATGTTCGGTACCAAATTGGGAGCAACCGCCGATAGTGCCATGGACCTATATCTCCGGCCAGAGACCGCCCAAGGAATTTTTGTCAACTTTCTGAATGTCCAAAAAACCGGACGGATGAAGATTCCTTTCGGTATTGCCCAAACGGGAAAAGCATTCCGAAATGAAATTGTGGCAAGGCAGTTCATCTTCCGTATGCGGGAGTTTGAACAGATGGAGATGCAGTATTTTATTAAACCTGGCACACAAAAAGAGTGGTACGATACCTGGAAAGAGAAACGCTTGGGCTGGCACCTTTCACTAGGTCTGGGAGAAGAAAAATATCGTTTCCATAACCACGAAAAATTGGCACATTACGCAGATGCCGCAGCGGATATAGAATTCAAGTTTCCGTTTGGATTTAAGGAATTGGAGGGGATTCATTCCCGAACAGATTTTGATTTGGGCAGCCACGAAAAGTTTTCAGGTAAAAAATTGCAATACTTCGACCCCGAGGAAAATAAAAGCTACGTCCCCTATGTTTTGGAAACTTCCATTGGGTTGGACCGTATGTTTTTGGCCGTTTTTTCGAGTGCATTGCAAGAGGAAGAATTGGACAATAATACCACTAGGACCGTACTTAAGATACCAGCTGTTTTGGCTCCAACGAAGGCCGCAGTACTGCCCTTGCTCAAAAGAGATGGCCTACCGGAAATCGCCCATAACATTGTGGATGAGCTAAAATGGGATTACAATGTGGCCTATGATGAAAAAGATGCTGTGGGTCGAAGATACCGCCGTCAAGATGCCGTGGGCACACCGTTTTGTATCACGGTAGACCATCAAACCTTAGAAGATGGGACCGTGACGATTCGCCATCGGGATACCATGGAACAGCAGCGGGTCGCGCAAAAGGCTTTGAAGGATATCATCTCCAAAGAAGTGGACGTTCGGCAGTGGTTACAGCGTATTTGATATCATTTTTGAAACTTTTGGGAAAAGGAAGGGAAACCTGTACCTTTTTGGGGTAAAACACCTAATAGACACACTAAAAGTAATTTAGATGCG
The DNA here is from genome assembly GCF_937884665.1 of uncultured Allomuricauda sp. GTDB lineage: Bacteria > Bacteroidota > Bacteroidia > Flavobacteriales > Flavobacteriaceae > Flagellimonas. The sequence goes on from NZ_CAKZYF010000055.1 coordinate 110,385, forward strand.
TTTTCATATTGCCTTCACCAGACCCAAATTTTGAAGATGCGAAAGCTATATTTCTTTTTTATTCTTATACTTTTTTCCCATTTCTTGACCGCGCAACAAGAAGAACCCGAATATTTTGACCCACCGGAGGAAACTGCCAAAGAAGATATTCTGTTGAGATTGGACAGTCTTAAAACCAAACTGGTCCAAGATTACTATAAAAATGATTTTTTAGCTGTTTTAAAGTATGGAGATCTAGGTCTAAAACTTGCCAAACGAATTGACGACCTGGCGTGGGATGTAGAAATTTCCAAATATACGGGCAGCGCACTCATACGTATAAAGGACACTTTACGGGCTGAAAAAACGTTTACAGAATCCTTGAAAAAAGCTAAAATCGTAAACGACTCCACCTTAATTGCGGATACGTACAACAATCTTGGAAATTTCAACAATGAGTTCGGGAATGATGCGAAAGCCATTAAATACTATCGTGAAGCTTTAAAAATCTATGCTGCCAAGAAAAATATAACCAGGGTATTCGTTATCCATTTTAATGTTTCCGATATCTATTTGGATCAAGAGAATATTCCCAAGTCCAAGGAGTATGTGGCTGGATTGGACAAATATGTAGATTCCGTTAAAATGCCGTTGCTTCGGGCGGGATATTATTTTTCCAAAGGAAGATTGGCCCTTTTGGAGAAAAAATGGGAGCACGCCATTCATTTTTTTGAGAATGATATCACCTTATCAAAACAGCACGACTACACTGATGGTCTTGTGGAAGGCTATGAATATCTAATTAAAGCCTATGTGGGTAAAGGGGATTATGAACAAGCCTATCTCACCCGCGAAGAATCGGATGTGTACGCTGACAAAAAACAGGAGATAGAGAAGGCCATGGCGATTAACGAAGTAATCGCCCGTATGAACGTGAACCAGTACAAGCAAGACCTTAAGGCCAAGGAACGGGAAAATGAGATAAACCGGCAAAACGCAGATAGGAACAAGACCATAGTCCACATTACCATGGCCGCAGCAGTGGTGCTATTGATTTTTGTTTTTGCTATGTTCTTTTCCTTCAAGAGAAGAAAAGCTTTGGTAAAAAGTCTACAGGAAACCAATGTACAATATTTAGATGCGAAGAAGAAAGCGGAAGAACTTTCAGAAGTAAAGACCAACTTTCTCTCTGCCATCAGCCACGAACTGAGAACACCGCTGTACGGAATAATTGGAATTGCCTCCATCTTAAAACAGGAAAAACCTTTAGCAAAATATAAAGAGGATATTACTTCCTTAAAATTCTCTGCCGATTATCTCTTGGCCCTCATAAACGATTTATTGTTTTTGAACAAACTGGACGCGTTGAAAACCCGAAAGCTGGAAAGCAAACCGTTCCATCTTCGAAAATTGGTGACGAACATCATCAATTCCATGGAATTTATGCGGTCCAAGAACAACAACGTTTTTAAAGTTGAAATTACGGATGACGTGCCCAACTATTTGAAGGGCGACTATGTGAAATTGTCCCAAATACTCATCAACCTTATCAGTAATGCTTGCAAGTTCACCGACGAAGGGACCATTACCGTCAATATAGTCCCTAAGGAAATTGTGGAGGATAGCATACAGCTGAACTTTAGGATCGCGGATACGGGTATGGGCATATCCGAAGAAAAGCAGCGATATATTTTTGATGAGTTCACACAAGATATCAAATCGAATGACTTTCAAGGCACGGGCTTGGGACTGGCCATTGTTAAACGCCTGCTGGATTTGCATGATGCCCCCATTGGTCTAAAGAGCGAGAAAAATGTGGGCACCGAGTTTACTTTTGCCATTACCTACGAAATTGCCCAAAAGACGGATGTGGAAGTAGTGCCCAAAGAGGAAAAAATAGATCGCAGCATAGAAGGAAGCCATATCCTTATTGTGGATGACAACAAGATCAATAGACTCGTCACCCGAAAGATCCTTGAAAACAATAAATTCACCTGTACCATAGCGGAAAACGGCAAAGAAGCCCTGGAAATCATCAATGATGAGGTGTTCGATATGATTTTGATGGATGTCAACATGCCCATTATGAACGGTTTTGAGGCCACCAAGGCCATCCGCGGATTTAACAGTACGGTGCCTATCATTGCCCTCACCGCCACCAATCCTACCAAGTCTTTTGAAGATTTAAAGGCACTTGGCTTTACGGACATCATAATAAAACCGTATGATACGTTAGACTTTTTAGAGGTCATCAAAAAGAATTTTGTATCTACGGTTAAGATTTAGCATATTTCTACTTTTTCTAAAAAAGCTACTAATTAGTAGTGGCGTGCCCGAGCTTTAGGTTCTACTTTTATCCGATGGAAAATCAAACCCTTTCTCAGTGGATTACCGAAGCGTATGGCTCTCATGGCCTCCTCAACAAACAATTAAACCACATTGTTTTTATGCTCCACTTCCTGCAAGAAGATGTTTTTAGCCCAAGAGAGGTGCAGGACGCTGTAGAAT
>NZ_CAKZYF010000056.1 GCF_937884665.1 uncultured Allomuricauda sp.
AATCCAGAGGCTTCTTGTGCTTTTGATGGTATTGAACAAAAAAGAAATAAAAAAACAAAACAGTGCTTACCCATAGTTGTTTGCTTTAATTTATTTTAAATAGATGGTAAAAATCTGGTTTTAATATTAAAAAATGAAAATCTTCTGTTGAATTGACCTATTGCACAACACATGACCGTGTAGTGATTTATCTCAGTATACTTTTCTTGTAAAGTTTTTTAAAGTAAGGACCTGTTTAAAATAGCAGTTAACACGAAAAACATTTTTTGAATGCGAATGCTTCATTGTTCAAAATGAGTTTTGCAGGAGGTATTGTTGACCATTTAAGCACAGCGAATCTTTTCAATTCTAGAAAGAGTAATATTAAAGACAGAGATAAACGTCAAATCAAATCTATCATTCGTCAATTCGTAATTAGCTTACATCAATTAAGCGGCCACTTTTTAAAAAGAAGAAGGTATTTTATTTCTCCAATATCTTAATTCTTAAAAACTTAAATTATGAAAAATCAATGGTTATGGACCTTTTCGCTGATGGCTATGCTCTCTGGTTGCGGCTCGGATAATGATGGGGAGACCAATCCGGATGATGGGAGTTCTGAACCCACAACTGAAGAACTTAAAAAAGAAACAGTCAACGTATTGACCAACAGTGGCAACCCAAAAGTTTGGAAGGTTAGTTCCGCTCAGGTTCAGACAGACGGAGCAGAGAGCAAGGGGACCGTTTTGAACATTTCCAACAATTTCAATATCGTGGATGATGAATTCATTTTTTCTGGTGGCCTTACCAATGGCTCTTTAGAATGGCGCAGGCGTCATGATGTGAATTTAAATGCATCAAGTTTAGAGGAAACTTTGTTGGATTATTACCGCTCTCCTCTAGAATCCTCCTTTACATTTGTTGGCGAAAGTGTTTCAGATTTGACCGCCAGTGGTTTTCAATTTAATGTATCTGATGATGGAGTAGTAACAGCAACCCTTGCCGGTAGCACAACAGCCAAAAGTGGAAAAAAGCCGTCTGGGGATTTATCCCTCACCCTTGTTGAAAAAGAGCCAGATGATTACAAACAATCCTTAGATGAACTAGTATTTACTGAAGCCTTTACTTTTGAATCAGCATCGGTTGAAGAGTCTTCACCTGGCATGATAGGTTCGTACAGCGCAAATAGCTTTTTCTTTGTGAACCGAGAGTTTGGATTACGTTTTGATAATCCAGATAATCCTTTGGAAATACCACCAGAGCGCGTTATAAAATTTAATTTGGACGACCTTTCGCAAGAGGAGTTTGTCAATTACGATTTGGACGATAGTGATTTTGCATCCAAACAGTTACATATTGTCAATAATCAATTGATTTCCATTGGTTCCCAAAAAATAAGTGCCTATGACTATGACCTTTCGGACCCTTCAACCTTTTTTTATAACAATTTAATATCCGAAGAATATGGTACAAAAATCAACTTTACGCGATTTGGGATGGCCGTTCAAGACAATGCGGTTTATATTATCGGTGGTGCATTTGCCGATGATCCGGAAGGTGGTTCCTTTTATGATATCGAAGAGACAAAGAAAATTTACAAATGGGACATAGATACCCAAACGCTTTCTCCGTTTGCAACACTTCCCGAGACACGTTATGGTGCGCGCGGGACCATTGTGAATGATAAGATGTATATTTTTGGGGGCTCAAAAAATTGGTTGGAGCTTACGCCCCAAAGTACCATATATATTGTGGACATGAACAATCCCAACTCCATTCAGACCCTTGACATGGGTGCTGAATTGAGGTTTAGCTTTGTCCAGAAATATGAGAATCTGATTTTCGTGGGAGGATATAAATTTCTGACCGACCCAAGCGGTAAGGAATCGACCTTGGGCGTCTTTAACACAGAAAACAACAGTTTTAATGAATTGAGTCATAATTTAACAAATCCCAATGGGGAACACGCTATTCACCAAATGGCTGTCTTTAACGGAAAGCTGTATTTGCTTTATGGTGATTCCAACGAAAATTTGGCAACAGAGGAAGAGCCTTATCCCTTTGAAGAATGGACGATATATGAAGCTGATATCGAATAAAACTGAATGATGGGAATATAAAAAAGGGCATCTCGAGGTGCCCTTTTTTTAAGATTTTTAGAAGTAAGGAGAATCTGGTAGATACCCATCCGGGAATCCACCTCTAAAAAATTCAAAACGCTTTCTTTCTGACGTACTTTCCTGTATCTTTATGAAAATGAGTATATGGAAAAACTGACCCCGTCCCAAATAGAAACCCATCTGAAAGACCTAAAGGGCTGGATGTATGCCGAAGGTAGCATTACCAAATCATTCCGGTTCACTGACTTTAAAGAAGCGTTCTCCATCATGACCCGGATTGCATTTGAATGTGAAAAAATGAACCATCATCCCAACTGGGAAAATGTGTACAATCAACTGACCGTAAAACTCAACACCCATGATGTAGGCGGTATCACCCCATTGGATATCGATTTGGCCACTGCGATTGAATCCATAATCGGGTAAAAGTATTTTTGCCAAAAGACGTATAGCTTTCTTACGGCTTCGGTTTCCTTTTTTGGCTACAACACACCCAGATTTGACTACACCCCAGAACGGATTGTCCCCCAACTTTGTACCATCAATTCGTAAAACAAAAATGATGGCAAAAATTTTAATTACCGGAGCAAATGGGGGTTTTGGTGCCCTGACCGTAAAGACACTTCTTGAACATGGGCATAGTGTGGTCGCTACCATGCGAAATACGGCATCTAAAAACAAGGGAGCTGCAGACCAACTTGCGGCCTTAGGTGCAAGAATTGTAGACCTGGATGTTACCGATACCGAAAGTGTGAATACTGCAGTTCCAAACGCCATTGACCTGCTCGATGGTTTGGATGTGGTAATCAACAACGCAGGTATCGGGGTTTTGGGGATTCAGGAACAATATACCATTGACGATTTCAAGCGACTGTTTGATGTGAATGTATTTGGTGTACAACGGGTAAACCGTGCGGTTCTCCCCTACCTCAGAAATCAAGGTTCGGGGCTGCTCATCCATATTTCGAGCCTTTTGGGTAGAATTGCATTTCCCTTTTACGGACCTTACAATGCCTCTAAATGGGCCCTGGAAGCTTTGGCCGAAAATTATCGCGTGGAACTGTCCGGTTTTGGGGTCGATTCTTGTATTGTGGAACCGGGAGGCTATCCCACCTCGTTCATGGACAATCTCATGCCGCCTTCCGATATTTCACAAAATAACAGTTATGGCGAAATGGTCCATGCGCCCAAGCAAGCGTTTGAAAGCTTTGAAGGCGCATTGGCAAACAATCCATTACAAAACCCGCAAAACGTCGCTGAAGCCATAGCCCAGCTTATCGCTACCCCAGCAGGACAAAGACCTGCCCGTACGGTAGTGGACCATATGGGAATGGGTACCCAAATTGAGCCCTACAACCAGCAACTGGCCCAAATCCACCAAGGTCTGTATTCGGCTTTTGGTATGGGGGAAATGCTAAAACTTAAGGTCTGAATCACAAAAAAATCAGGCAATGCCGGGTGTTTGTAGGGTTCAGACACTCGGTTTTCCATTGTTTTAAAATTTCAAATATCTTTAGGTATGTCCAACGGAGAAATACATCAAATACACACCATTAGCGATTTACACCGTTTTAATCAAATTGCGCCCCCGGAACATCCGCTAATCAGTCTTTTGGATTACGGTCAAATACACCCTCCAGTAGAAAACAATAGCCTGAAATGGGTCCAAAAGTTCTATTCTATTTCCTTAAAGCGAAATGTGTTGGGAAAATATCGTTACGGCCAACAATCCTACGACTTTGATGAGGGATTAATGACCTTTTTTGCACCGGACCAAGTCATCTCCGTAGAATTGGTCGATTCGGATAGGACCACTCACAAACCTTCCGGCTGGATTTTGGCGGTTCATCCCGATTTTCTATTTGGAACTTCACTGGCCCAAACTATCAAAAAGTATCGTTTTTTTAATTATTCGGTCCGAGAGGCCCTTTTTTTATCTGAAAAAGAGGAGGACATCATCAAAGGCATTTTCAAAAACGTAAAAACAGAATACCAAGCGAATCTGGACAACTTCAGTCAGCAAATTATCGTTAGCCAGTTGGAGCTGTTGCTGAGTTATTCCGAACGATTTTATCAAAGACAATTCCTGACCCGAAAGGTGGCGAACCATCAAATTCTGGATACGGTGGAATCACTTTTAGAATCGCATTTTGATGGCGACATAGCCAATAAAGGCTTACCCTCCGTTCATGATATCGCCCAAAAACTGAACCTTACCCCAGAATATTTGAGCGCTATGCTAAAGGGACTTACGGGACAGACCACACAACAACATATTCACAATGCCTTGATTGACAGAGCCAAAATAAAGTTATCGACAACAGACTTATCTGTGAGCGAAATCGCCTACGACTTGGGTTTTGAGCATTCGCAATCCTTCAGTAAACTTTTCAAATCCAAAACCCGTCAAACACCTTTGGAATTCAGGATGTCTTTCAACTGATACTTTAAAAACCATCAATAGGATTAATAGGATTTGACCGAAAGTCCTGCCCACATGCATTGGACCTAACCTATAACTTTCTAAAGTTGGATAGCAATCAAAAATCCAACACAATTCCAATACTCGGGATGATTTGTCCGGTATCGGTTTCAATCTCCACCAGACTTCTTGGGTCCACAATACTTCCATCTGTATTTCGGTTAAGACCAAATTCTGGGGGTTGCGGGATATTTTGACCCAGCACGTTTTGGGCCTCCACGAAGACATCCAATGATAAATTTTTGAAGTTCCACTTTTTATCGATACGAAGGTCCAATTGACTGAAAACATCCAGATTCTCCTCACCCAAACGGCCATAGTCCAAAATAACCTCTGGATAGTTCGCCAAGGTAGCTTCCAAATCTGTAGGTACAAATGGCGTTTCACCAGCAAATCGGTAACGGGCACTTAGTTCCCAATTTCGATTGAACTTATAGCCCCCAGTGAAGGAAATCAAATGGCGGCTATCCCATACTGACGGTAAAAAAGTATCCCTATCAAAACCTGTAAACTCGCTATAGAACCAGGTGTAAGCGAAAATACCGTAAAAGTTGTTCGATAACTTTTGCTGAAACTGAAGTTCTGCACCATAGCTTCTGCCCCGACCAACGGTTTCTACATCCTCACTTCCCAAAATTTCAAAATCGGCTCCTTTATTGGCCAGGGAAACTTCATCCAAAACGGAGACGGGATAATCGTCATATCTTTTGTAAAATCCTTCTAGTGATACGCTGGAAGATGGTCCAAAATAATGTTGCAAGCCCAATACGATGTGGTCGCTCAAAGTGTAATCTACATTTTGGTTTACAAGGTCACCTTCATTGTTTCTAAAGCCCAATATCGTATAGGGGGGCAACTTGTAATAACGCCCGATAGACCCGTTGAGCCTCCAATTCTCGGAAAATTCATAGGAAAGGGACAAACGTGGGGAAAAGGTGGAGAGTAGGTTGTCTTCCTCCGTAAAAGTATCGTCATCCAATCGAAAGCCAAATGAAACATCTAGGGCGTCATCAAAAAAACTTTTGGTCACATTGGAGAAAAGACCATACTTAAAAAAATCAATCGCGGTATTGAAGGCGATACCATCCGTGAGATTCAGGGTTTCATTCTCGTAATCGGAGTACTGCAGATTGAATCCCGAAGTAAATTTCCAATCGCCTAAAAACTTGGTAAGCGCGTAACGTAACTTTGTTTCCGATTCCGTGGCATCATTACTGAAAATGACACCTGTTTCATTTTCTGGGTCTTCAAATCGAGTAAAATCGTTGACCAAGGTATTGTTGCTGATAGTGGTTTGCATGAATCCACTCCCATCTTTGAACCGATTTTTCCAAGTAAGCCCTATGGCGTTGGTCCGTTGTTCAATAAAAGGGGCCTGCTCCAATTGCGCCTGTTGTTCAGCATCAAAATCCTCAGGAGCCTCAACCGAAAAATCATCAATGGAACCAATACCTATCAGACTGATATTGTTATACGCATCAAGTGTATGGTTTATCTTAAACTGGTAGTCCCAGTAATTAGGTCGAAAGGGCAAACCGATCACTTCAAACAGAAACTGCAGATAACTTCGACGTACCGAGGCCAGAAATGTGGTCTTCGCCTCATTTGCGTCTTTTTTAAACAGAGGTCCTTCCAAGGTCAGGGCCGCTTCACTGGCACTTACCCTAAAGTTTCCATTAAAATCGCGACCATTGCCATTCCGCTGACTGAACTGCAGGACCCCGGAGAGCGGATTATCATACTGCGCCCCAAACGCTGATGTGGAAAGCGTCACATTATCTATAAATGAAACATTGATAAGACCTACTGGCCCTCCCGCGCTACCTTGGGTCGAAAAATGATTGACATTGGGTATTTCCATACCGTCCAAATAATACACCGTCTCATTGGGAGCACCCCCACGAATGATCAGGTCATTGCGAAACCCGCCAATAGAGGGGGATACCCCAGGAAGTGTCTGTGCAACTTGAACCACATCATTATTACTGCCGGGGTAAGTTGCTATCTCTACCGCGGAAAGGGACTGGGTGGACAACGGGGTTTCCCTGGGCCGACTTATCTTATTGGCGTTCGTTACAACAACTTCGCCCAATTGTTCAACGGTTTCTTCAAGCTCAAAGTTATAATTGGGGGTCCCTTTGGACCGTATAATAACGTTATATTGCGTCTGGGTTTCGTAGCCCAAGTAGCTGACGATTAGATTATAAGTGCCTGGCGTTATGCCAAGAATTTGATAATTTCCATCGAAGTCGGTTTGAGCGCCTTTCTCAGTACCTTCAAGGTATACCGACGCTCCACCAATGGGTTGACCCACTTGATCCGTAACGGTACCAAATAAATCTGCAGTAACTTGCGCATAAATTGTATTAAAAAAACAGGAGACCGTGCATAAGATAGTTGCAGCGATTGGGGTTTTTGTATTCACTTGTTTAATAATTAATTTTAAATATTGAACAAATAAACAATTTAAAAGTAGTATTTACAAAATTAATAGTGTTAAAAAGTTGTTTATGGATGTTTATGGTTTGATTAAGGAGCTTATTTTTCTTGTAGAGGATTTCAGGGAGGAAGCTACTGAAAAAAAAGACCTCAATGCATTTTTAGAATGGCTAAATTCTCGAAAGGTCACTGATACGGAAGAGGTAGATGCCAAAATTACAGGGCATAGTATAGAAGCCGAATTGGCAGCGTATATTGGACGATTGAGCCGGTATTCAAACACTTATATCAAACTGGTTTTGGAAGAATCCCCTTTTTCCACCGATATGGAATTCGCCTTCACGGCCATCTTGGACGGCGCGGGCCAAGTGGGGAAAACAGATTTGATACGTATGATGGCCTACGATAAATCATCAGGAATGGGGGTCATACGCAGACTGCTCGAAAAAAATATTATTGAGGAATTTCCAAATCCAGATGACAAAAGGGGAAAACTCTTGCGGTTGACCACTGATGGAAAAAAAGCCATTGCTTTAGGGTATAACAAAGCTCCCAACGCGGCTAATTTGGTGACCAAAAACTTGTCACAGAAAGAAAAAAAAGAACTTCTCCACTTGCTGAAAAAATTAGATGATTTCCATTACCCCATTTATCTTAACGAGACCCAGAAAATCTATTTGGGGGAATAGTAGATTTCAACCTTAACCAATACCACAATGAACACAGTTGTTTTAAAAGCTATGGCAAACATCCTCAAAAGTGGAATACCGGGATTTTTCGTCCCGCTTTCTCTTTTATTGATGGGATCACCACTTTTTTCGCAAAGCATATACAGAACCGCATGCAACGGTAATTTATCCCGCTTGGACAGTTTGTTACAAACCACTTCAATCAATACCTTGGATAACCGGGGCAGAACGTTGCTGCATTGGGCCGTAGCCTGTAATCATGAGAAAGTATTCCACGTTTTGATGAAGCAAGGAATATAAACCGGGGTTGAGGACCAAGAGGGGATGACACCACTGCATGTAGCGGTACAATTCGCAAGGAAAAACCTGTTCGATACCCTGGTAAGGCTGCAAAAAGACAGCTCTTGGATAGTTAGATATGGCCCAGCAATGATGGAGAAGGCCCTATTGCGGAAGAAGCTACCCATGGTACAGAAACTTACTGAAAACGGAGTGGACATCAACCAAGCCAATGACCGGGGAAGTGTTCCCTTGGAAATAGCCCAAAGAATGGGCTTGGATACCATTGCCGACTTTTTATTGAGGATGGGAGCCGATGAGTCCAAGGTGCGGCATTTCCAACCAAAAGGGAGGTATATGGGGCAAGAGAAACCTGGTATGGAACCTCAGCTTTTCGCCCCCAACTTTATATCCACAGAAGAATCCGAATTTGGTTCTGCTTTCAGTAAGGATAACCAGGAATTTTTCTATGCTGTCGATGTCAATGGGAAAGCGGAAATTCGATATTCCAAACGTATCGATGACCAATGGACACCACCCAAAATCCTATTGTCCCACGAACGTTATGGTTACAACGACCCATTTCTCTCTCCGGATGAAAAAAGGCTTTATTTTATATCCAAAAGGGCAATGGATGGTGTTTCAGACCCAAAGGACGTTGATATTTGGTTTGTGGAGCGCAAGGAAAAAACATGGTCCGAACCTATACATGTGGGACCAAACATCAACTCGGACGGTAATGAATATTATATTTCCTTCACTGATTCAGGGACCATGTATTTCTCGTCCAATACCCGTGCCGCAGCAGAAAGGAAAGAATCAGACTATGATATCTACTCTTCTAAATTTGTCAATGGAAGGTTTCAAAAAGCGATTGCCTTAGGGCCTACCGTAAACACGAAGAATTATGAGGCCGATGTGTGTGTTGCCCCAGACGAATCCTACATTATTTTTTGCTCGGAGCGCCCGGATGGATTTGGTCGTGGGGATTTGTACATCAGCTTTAAAAATGCTGAGGGTACCTGGTCACAATCCATAAACATGGGTGGTGCAATCAATACCAAACATTATGAATATTGCCCCTTCATAACACAAGACGGCAACTATCTTTTTTTTACCAGCCAACAGGATATCTACTGGGTAAGCACCCAAATTATTGATAAGATTCGAAAAACAAAATAGTGTCCAACCTAGCTGTTTCGGTCTGTAAAGTGCCCACTTGACAAGGGGTCTTTTTTTGCTAAATTTGCCACAATCCAAAAATAACAAACGTTTATGGGAAGAGCTTTTGAGTTTAGAAAAGCCCGGAAAATGAAGCGTTGGGCCGCCATGTCCAAAGCATTTACAAGAATCGGAAAAGAAATTGTAATGGCTGTAAAAGAAGGAGGGCCCGACCCCGATTCCAATGCCAAATTACGGGCTGTAATCCAGAATGCCAAGGCAGTAAATATGCCCAAAGACAATATTGAACGTGCCATAAAAAGAGCTTCGGATAAAAACCTTGGGGACTTCAAAGAGGTTTTGTTCGAAGGTTACGGACCCCATGGAATCGCAGTATTGATTGAGACAGCAACAGACAATAATACCCGTACTGTAGCCAACATTCGAAGCTATTTCAATAAATGCAACGGGAATTTGGGCACCTCAGGCTCGGTTGAATTTATGTTTGACCATACCTGTAATTTTAGAATCAATGGGGAGGGAATTGACCCTGAAGAGCTGGAGTTCGAGATGATTGATTTTGGAGCCGAAGAGGTGTTCGTGGACGATGATGGCATCTTGATCTATGCTCCTTTTGAAAACTTCGGCAACCTTCAAAAAGAGTTGGAAAGCAGAAATATTGAAATTCTTTCTTCGGGCTTTGAGCGGATTCCACAGGTCACTAAGGAACTTTCTGAAGAACAGGTGACCGATGTGGAAAAGCTTTTGGAAAAAATCGAAGAAGATGATGACGTCCAGAACGTATACCACACCATGAAGGAATAAGCTTTATTTTTACCTTTTACATCTTCCACGACAATAAAATTGGGAATGTAACTTTACCCAAAACCAACCTACTTTGTAAAATCCTTTACAAGATGGTTCTCCGAGTTACATATCCGATTCCACAACTGCTATTCCAAAGTCTCAAAACGTGCACTAGGAAATCGTTGAGTTCCATACAGGTCAAAAAGGTTCCAGAATTCAAAAATTCCATTTTCGGGGAATCCCCAAAGCGGGCGGTTGGTTTTCTTTTTTACATCTGCAATTATTTTCCATTTATATGCCCTAGACAATGGTTTACCTTGCCCTAAGAACCTGGTAAAATGGCACGCGATGCAAAACCTGCAATATCCTTGATTACCGATTCATTTAACGCCACCTTTCTAGCTTTGGGATGCCCAAGTTTAATGATTTGGTCCCTGCTAAGGCCATCAATTCATGAAATCTAAAATGTTAATGTCACCCTTTCTAGTAGAAGAATGCCAATTCTTGTTTTATTTTTAGAGAATGGGTAAAGAACATTTTATTGCGTGGATACTTGTCTTATCATTGATTTATTTGAATGATATTGAAGCTCAGTCTGTTAAGCAGGATGAAGATATTCATATTGTTTTTGACAATATTGTAGGAGAAGAAATCTCTGGTCTTTACAATGGTATCCAGTATGCCAATGAGTTTATCGTTTTGGATGATAAACATCAATTTCTGGACACCTCTAATTTTGTAAAGGGTTTTGTAAGCTATGATGGCCAAGAACATTATGGAGTGTTTGCCAAGTATGACCTGTACTTGGACGAACTCATAATAAGGCCACTAAATGCATCCGATGGTTTGGCATTTCTGCTTATAAAGTCTCTGGTAGATGGCTTTTCCCTAAATGGCAAGAGTTTTGTCAATGTCAGGGCTTTTAATCAAAAAACCGGCGAACCCTTTGGGTATTGTCAATTGCTCTCCGAGTCCAAGTTTTTCAGTCTTTACAAAAAATCCAATAAAAAGCCCTCGAAGAAGGCCAAAACGGGTAAAATCTTCTACGAGTTCAATCAAAGTAGTGTCTACTATCTGGAATATGACGGTGAATACTACCCTGCTACAACTCGAAATGAACTGATATCCATTTTTCCAGAATATAAAGATATCATCAAAGATTACTACAAAGGATTTAAGCAGCTCCAGAAATCGGAACCCGATAACTTTATGAAGTTGCTAATGGCACGATTAAAAGAACTCCTGCAGTCAAAAACAACCTAGAACCAAACTGAATGAGATTTTTATTTTTACTAATTTGTCTGATTGTCGCGAACATGGGCTTCAGTCAGAATTTGGACAAGAAGGTATCCCTGTCCTTTGATAACGTAACCGTTGCAGATGCTTTGTCAACAATAGAGGAAGTTACTGACTATACGTTTTACTATCTCAAAGAATGGCTGGGTTCAGTATTGATATCATGCGAATACATTTCTTCGGTCGATAAAATTCTCGTAGATATTTTGGGGAAAATAGAAGTAAACTTCTACATACTGGATAGCGAGAAAATTGTGTTGACAAAAAATAGTATTATCTATGATTCCTTGCCAGAGGTTTTTCAAAAAATTGGGGTTAAAGATACCCTTGACAGCCCGGATTATGAGCTACTGGAAGAAGAGGACATTCCAATACTAGCCACGAAATCCGACTCCAACAATCCATTGACCATACAGACCTACAGGGTAGGAAAAAGAAGTAGAGGACAGCGCTCCAGGACAGCATCGTTGAAAGGAACCATTTTGAACCGTATGACCGGTGAGCCCATACCCGATTTACAAATTGTTGTTCGTGGCATAAACCGGTCAGCAATTACCGATTTGAACGGTTCCTATGAAATACAGCTGCCTTTGGGGACCCATATATTGGAAATGATCGCACTCGGTATTGAAAACACAAAAAAGAGGGTAGTTCTCTACAACGACGGTAATCTCAATTTTGAATTGAACGAAAGTATTGAACGGTTGGAAGAGGTCATCGTTGAGGCGGATGCGGATAAGAATGTCTCCACAACAACCAGCGGGTCTGAAAGAATCGACTCAGAAGAGTCTAAAAATATCCCTTTGGTTTTAGGAGAAAGAGATGTTTTAAGAGTGGCAACCTCCCTACCCGGCATTTCAACAGCAGGTGAAGGTTCTGCAGGTTTTAACGTGAGAGGTGGAAAATCCGACCAAAATCTAATCCTTTTGGATGACGCAGTAGTGTATAGCCCACAACACTTTTTTGGAATTTTCTCAGCACTGAATCCCTTTGCCATCAGCAGTCTCAATGTGTATAAAGGGAGTTTTCCTTCGGAATTTGGAGGGAGACTGTCCTCAGTATTCGATATCAAAACAAAGAATGCAGATGTGGAAGCTGTCAAGGCTGAGGCGTCCATTGGACCAGTGACAAGTAACGCCGTCGTTGAAGTTCCCATTGTTAAAGACAAGTCTTCTCTTTTGCTCGGGGGCCGCGGGGCGTATGCCAACTGGATATTACGGTCGTTGGACGAACCTGACTTGGACAATAGTGAAGCATCATTTTATGACTTCTTGGCAAATTATAATCACAAAATCAACAGTAACAACAGCATAAAAGCTACCGGATATTACAGCAGGGATGATTTTAGTATCACCTCCGATTCATTGTTCGTTTATAAAAATCAGTTGGTCTCCCTAAAATGGGACCATGCGTTCAACGAAAAAGCGACAAGCAGCCTAATTGCCTCAAACAGTCAGTATGACTTTAACATTGAATTTGATGGCGATTCAAATGATGACTTTCTTTTCGGATATAAAGTGAACGAGAGTGAGGTAAAGTTAAAGGTAAACCATGTAAAAGATTCCAAGTTTTCTTACAACTATGTTATCGCGAGTTAACTTTACCAAATTGATCCTGGTGATTTGGAACCTCTGGGCGGAAGCGGTTCCATAGTCGAACCACAGTTCATAGATAGGGAGCGTGGGTTGGAATCGGCCTTATTTGTCTCCGCGAATCTTGATTTAACGGATAAATTATCTGTTGAGGCAGGTGTCAGGCTTTCAAATTTTTTGGCGCTGGGACAAGGTTCGCAACTCGTTTTTGAAGACGGACAACCAAGAAATCTGGCATCCATTACAGATACGCTAAATTTTGAAAAAAATGAGGTAATCGAATCCTTTTTTAATCCAGAACCTCGTGTATCCGCACGATATCTATTGAATCCAAGCCTATCCTTAAAAGCGGGCTATGGGAGAACCTATCAGTACATTCATAGATTATCCAATAATACCACGGTTTCCCCTATTGACACTTGGAAAATTTCGGACTCGAATATCGAACCCCAAAGTGCGGACCAGTTTACCTTTGGTATATTTAAGAACATTGAAGGGAATACCTACGAACTCAGTCTAGAAGGGTTCTACAAGCGTTCTGACAATATTCTTGATTTTAAGACAGGAGCCCAAATACTGCTCAATGAAAATATTGTCTTGGAAACTTTACAAGGTGAAGGAGAATCTTACGGAGTAGAGTTTTTAGTTCGAAAAAACAAGGGTAAGCTCAACGGATGGTTGGGATATACCTACTCGCGCTCGTTTATTAAGTTCGATAGCCAATTCCCGGAAGAACAAATCAACAATGGCGATTTTTTCCCTTCCAATTTTGATAAGCCCCATGATGTCAGTTTAGTGGCGAACTACAAATTTTCCAAAAGGTTCAGTCTTTCCACGAATTTTACGTACCAAACGGGTAGACCCGTTACCGTACCTGTGGGCAGTTTTTCTTTCGACAACTCAGAATTCGTCGTTTTTAGCGATAGAAACAGTTTTCGAATTCCAGATTTTTATCGACTGGATTTAGGTCTAAATATAGAGGGCAATCACAAAATCAAAAAGTTTGCCCATAGTTTCTGGACCATTTCCGTTTACAATGTTTTGGGCAGGAACAATCCTTTCTCTGTTTTTTTCGTTACCGAGAATGGTGAAGTTCAAGGTCAACAAGCATCCATTTTTAATATTCCGGTACCCTCGATTACCTATAATTTTAAGTTTTAGTAAAGCATGGCCTTAAATTCAAGTTTTAAAAACAAAATAACGATACTGTTGGTACCCTTGTTGGGTGTGTTCGGCTGTACCGAACCCTTTACTGCACCTACCGAGGACTTTGAAAACATTTTGGTCATAGATGCGCTTATAACCACTGAAGAAAAATTTCAGGAAATAAACCTTTCGAGAACCTTTCTTTTTGGGGCAGAATTTGAAGCAGAAAGTAGAGCTACAGTTCAAATTACCGGAAATGACAATAGCGTTTATTCTTTTACCGAAGAAGAACCGGGCCAGTATTTTTCCAATACCGCTTTTGGTGCGGTACCTGGGGTGCAGTATTCCCTTTCTGTTGATACGGAGGCAGGGGATTCTTTTATAGGAGGACCAATATCCGTGGACCAAGCTGCAGAACTGGAAGACGTAAGGGCAGTCACCTCTACAACAGAAGAGGGCGAGGAAGGTATTGCGATCATTGCAGATGGCTTTGACCCTTCCGGGGAAGCTGCCTTCTATCGGTACGATTATGTTGAAACGTTTAAAATAATTTCTGTGGCCAATCCACAGTTTGATTTGGTGGTTGCCTCCGAAAACCCGCCATTATTGGAAAGAGTACCCAAGACCAGACAGGAAAATATCTGCTTCAGAACACAGTTTTCCAATGCAATTCTCATTACAAGCTCGGAAAACCTGAATGAAAGTAGGATAGAGAATTTTCAAGTACGTTTCATTCCAAAGACCGCCTTCGAACTTCGAACACGTTACAGCATACTGGTCAATCAATATGTACAATCCCGGACTGCACAGGCTTTTTATGAAGATTTACGGGACTTTTCCAACGTACAGACCGTATTTGCCCAAACCCAGCCGGGTTTCATTATCGGTAATATCATTTCGGACAATGGAAGTGCCACTCGTGTCTTGGGGCTTTTTGAGGTTTCGCAGGTAAGCTCGAAACGTATTTTCTTGGAATATGATGATTTCTTCTCTGATGGCAGAATACCAGATTTTATAATAGATTGTCCTGTAATTATGGGAGGGAGCAGTGACCCCATTTTGTTCGATTTCATCAAAAGAAGAACACACAAGTATAGAAGTGACGGAGATCCAACCGGATTTGTCATCAGCCCGATAGGCTGTATTGATTGTACAATTTATGGAAGTAATGTCGAACCCGATTTTTGGGAAGACTAATACGTTTTTAGAATGAGAAGTTTAATCTGTCTTTTTTTCATCGCCTTATCCATCAAAAACCATGGGCAGGAACCGCCCATTGGAGCACAAGAGAAAGTAGTGTTCCAGAATACAGCGCAAGAAAGCATTTTTGTGCATTACAACTCCTCGCTATATATGGTCGGTGAATATATGTATTTCAAGGTCTATTGTTTGGATGCGAAAACCAAAAGACTGAGTCGCATCAGCAAAGTAGCTTATTTAACACTCATCAATAAAGGTGGAGAACGTGTTTTCCAGCAAAAAATAAGACTGCAAGATGGATTCGGTCAAGGCGACTTCTTTTTGCCGGTAGATACCCCTTCTGGAAGCTATAAGCTCGTGGCATATACCAAGTGGATGGGCAACTGGGGACAGGAATCGTTTTTTCAGGACGACGTGATCATTTTAAATCCCTACAGCAACCAACAGAAGGATTTTATTGAGCAGGGGACCGTGAAAAATGGGTTTGGTTCGGACACCCGCATTCCCAAAGTATTGGAACCTGGGGAAAGCTCAATAAGAATGATACCCTCTAAAAAGAAATTTGGCAAAAGAGAGCCAGTAACCTTAGCGATAAAAGGAACCGGTTCCAAAAAAATCCCTGATGGGGAATATTCGATTTCAGTTCGTAAATCCGATGCCATTTTCCCAAATTGGAAAAAAACAACATCTTCCCACATAGCCCTAACGCAAGTATCGACACCGACTTTTGAAGGGAATATTATACTCCCTGAACTTAGGGGAGAACTTATTTCCGGTAAGGTCATCACCACCAATCCAAATCAATCAAAAGACAACCTAAAAGTGGCACTTTCCATTCCAGGGAAGGATTATCAATTGAAAATTGCAAAGACAGATTCGCTGGGTCAATTCTATTTCAATATTGACAAACCCTACCTGGCCGATAATGTCATTATTCAAATTTTGGAAGAACAAGTAGATGGTTTGACCCTAAAAATGGACGAGGATCCAATCGCGATCAACACAAACGAGGTACAGTTCAAATCCTTTGAGTTAAGTCCAGAAATGAACGAATTAATTCTAAAAAGGAGCATTCAAAACCAAGTGGAAAACGCTTATTTTGAAGTAAAACCCGACACCGTGGTGAGCCAAGCCGGAAAACTGAATTTTTACGGTAAAAAAGCCAAAGTATTTCTTTTGGATGACTATACCAGATTCCCAACCATAAAAGAAACCGCTTTGGAAATTTTGGATAACGTTTGGTTGTCGCAAACTAAAGAGGACAAGTATTTCTTCAGGTTAAGAACGTTGAATGGAGAATTCGATAACTCTGAATTCAAGTCATTACTGGTAGTGGATGGTATCTTTGTAAAAGATCAAGACGCCTTTATCAGAAACTTTAGTGCAAATCTGATAGAAAGAATCAATGTGGTACGGCAATATTATAGAATGGGATCACAGATTTTTGATGGTATTGTTGATATCCAAACTTTTGATTTTAAATACCAAACCTCAGCCAAGGAAAATGGTTTTTTGGCCTTGCAATTGGACAGACAAACCGAAATCAAGAACTATTTTCGTCAAATTTACTCAGACTCCACTAAAAAAACGTTGGCGCGCGTCCCTGATTTGCGAAGTCAACTTTTATGGCTTCCTAGTTTAAATGTAGAGCAGGATGAAACCGTTACTTTCTTCACTTCGGATGTGTCGGGCAATTTTGAGATTTCTTTGGAAGGAATCACGGACGGGGGCGAACCGATTTCTCTAAAGGAAACTATTTTTGTTGAATGATTTGTTTACTATGATATTGGGGAATTCAAAATCCAAATACGATCGCCTATTTTGGTTATCCGCCTTTGTTTTTTGCATCAGTAACTGTACGGAACCTTTTAATGCACCAGAAGAGGATTTCGAGGATATTTTAGTGATAGACGCCCTAATTACCACACAGAACATAAATCAGGAAATACTTATATCCAATACATTTTTGTTTGGTGATTCCCTTCGAACGGAAAGCGGGGCGAGCGTATCTATATCTGATGATACGGGGAATACTTTTACGTTCCGTGAGATCGAGCCGGGTAGATACATTTCCGATATTGCTTTTGCTGCGCAATCCGGAGTTTCCTATTCGTTACTGGTAAATACTTCCAACGGAAATTCTTTTAGGGCAGGCCCCTTATCGATTTCCCAAGATGCGGAATTAGAAAGCGTAAGACCCGTAAGAAGTACTTCGGAAGATGGTCAAGAGGGTGTCGCAATACTCGCGACAGGTTTTGATGTAGAAGGTGAAGCGACCTTTTATCGATATGATTATGAAGAGACATTTCAAGTGGTCTCGGTAGCCAATCCAGAGTTCGATTTAGTGGTGGCCTCCGAGTTTCCGCCAACACTGCAGCGAATCCCAAAAACCACCGTGGAAAACATTTGTTATCGTACCCAACGCTCTACTGAAATATCAATAACTTCGGCCGAGAATCTATCGGAAAGTCGAATACAAGATTTTCAAGTCAGGTTCTTGCCAAAGACAGCCTTTGAACTTAGAAGCAGGTATAGTATACTGGTAAACCAATATATCCAATCCCTGACTGCACAGACTTTCTATGAAGATCTACGTGATTTCTCGAATGTACGCACAGTTTTTGCCCAAACACAACCCGGATTCATAAAAGGCAATATAGTTTCGGAAAACACAAATGGAACAAGGGTACTGGGTCTTTTTGAGGTAGCCCAAGTAAGTTCCCAAAGGATATTCTTTGAATATGATGATCTGTTTTCGGACAATGATCCTCCTAATTTTATAATAGATTGCCCAGCAGATGCATACGAACCTTCAAGTCCAATTCTTTTTGATCTCATTAATTTAGGCACACATAAGTACCGGGGTGAAGATTTTGGACCTGACGATGAACTTCTTTATCTAGTTAGTCCCAAAGGATGCATAGACTGCACTGTTTATGGAACCACAGAAGTTCCTGATTTTTGGATAGATTGAGAAAAGTTTTTACTGCTAAACAAGTTTTTTTGTTTTTTCAACTCGTGCTATCCTTTTTCACCCAATTTATAGCAGCAGTTTTCCAGAACCGTCAGCGGCCTAAGCTATTTTCTGTCCAACAAGGGATTTTGCTTTTTTGGTCCCATAAAAATAGAGTGAATGGGATTCGATGGTAATGTCAAAGGTTTCCTCAATAGTTTTTTTGATGTGCTGTATCCTTGGATCACAAAATTCCTTCACCTCTCCCGTATCCGTCAAGATGACATGGTCATGCTGCCTACGGAAAAAGCATTTTTCATAATGGGCCGTTCCTCTTCCAAATTGGTGTTTTCGAACCAATCCTGCTGCGATGAGTAAATTCAGATTGTTGTAAATGGTCGCCTTGCTTACGCGATAATTGAAACGCATTTTGAAATGGAGGGTATCCACGTCCAGATGCCCGTTTTGGGTGTAGATTTCCTCCAATATGGCATAACGTTCCGAGGTCTTCCGTTGTCCATTTCGCGCCAGGTAATCCTCTAATACCTTCTTTACGATTTCTAAATTTTTTGCATTATTCAATATCTGCGGGCGTTTTTGTTTTCAATGTGTACATATACTTCATTTTAGATAGAAAAAACAGAACAAAGCGCCTAAATGCAACAGCGTTATCGTCAACAACAACCAGCGTTTTTTATATTTTAAATACGAGGGTGTAAAAAGTAAAACGGCACTGAACAGAACAAGCTCAAACTTCAATTCATCTGTATACCTCTCTATTGCAAGTCGGTCAAAATTATAGTAGGTCTCAAAAACCCAATTGGACCGCCCCAGTTCGTGGATCAAGTAAAACCATACAACTACGGTAATGTTCGCCAACAAAAAAAGTAGGGGCAGAATGTATTGTTCATTTATTTTATCCGGTGATTTTTTTTGCTTCTGTTCCATAGGAAACTATGCACGTTTTTTTAAAAGTGCCATAATTTTTCTTTTAGAAAAAAGGACCAGGGGCCTAATCAAAAAGAACAACAACAAACCGTAAATCGCCAAAGAGATTACAGTAGTTGGCATACTCGCACCAATGGTAATGGTTAAAGCATAGGACAAAACACAAACCATCGTAATCCAAAAGGACCATAACCATACTTTTCTTCCTGTGGTCTTATAGCGTACTTTCTTTTTTTGTTTGGACTTGGTCCTTTCTAAATAGAGAACGAACCCTAAAATGGACAGTGCTCCGGAAGTAAGTCCGAAAAAGGAATAGATGACCTTGACCCAAATGCCCCCAAAATCTCCATAATGCAGTCCCTCTTGGGCATAGTAGGTCTTATCATGCAGGGATTTTTCCCGTATGTCGTAACGTGCGAGTTCGCTGTAATCCTTTTTATCCAGTACTATGTTGCTTATATTATTTTGATAGGCAGTCTTGGGTACGTTACCCCTAATGGTAACTGTACGGCTACCGTTCTTGGAGTGTATGATAGATCTTGGGATTAGGTCTGGGAACAGTTTTCGGGAAACGCCAAGGGCTTTCACATAGTCTATGGGATGTGCAATATCTTCTTCTTTGGAAATAGGTTTTTCCACTCGTTTGTAACGTTCTGGACTCTTTATCTGCAGAGCAGGTTGTAAAATGCCCTGTAATCCAAGCCATGCTCCGGTAATGGCTATCATCAAATTGAACATCAGGGTGGTCATACCGATGATTTTATGATAATCCGCCGACTTAAGCTTTAAGTTTTTGCGTCGGATAGCCCCAAAAAACTGCCGTTTCATAAACCCGCCATAAATAAGAATTCCCGTAATGGTCGATATCAACAAGGCTAGACCGCCGAGACCTACCCAAATACGTCCCATAGGACGGGTGAAGAACCTGACATGTAAGTGCCTTATATAATGGCCAAACGTTTTAAAATAGTCCCTGCTACCAACAATTTCTCCGGTATACGGATTAAGGAAAACTTCATAGGCAAAAGCCTTTGGAGCAGGTTTCCTTTTTATAACGTTAAACCGGACCATCCAATTCTTAGAGGTGTCCAAAGAAGGGGAGATGTCAAAGAGATTAGCGGCACCATAGGCTAGTTTAAGACTATCGACCAAGGTATTTATATTAGGATGAAACTCTGTCGTTACAGGAAGTTCGCCAATCCTGAAGTATTTAGCATTGATGGTTTCATCTATTTCAACTTTGAATAAGGCGACCACCCCACTCACACTCAAGATAGCAATGACCACTCCAGCATAGAGACCTATCCAATTATGGATGTTCCAAAGTTTTTTATTTATTTTTTTTGAATTGGACAATTTTATAAAGCCTGTTATTTTATCCACTTTTGATTACAAGAAGCACTTGTTGTTAAGAACACAGATAGCGTGTGTTTTACACAAAAGAAAATTTTAGAAAAGCAATCTTTCCGTCCCTACGAACGGAAAGAATTGCTGATCAACAAATAGTTCCGTTACCACGACAGGTCAACCAACCCCAAAATAGTACCTCCCCCTACGACATCGAATGCTTTTTCAACCGTATTTGTCGCCGGGTCGTATCTATAAAATGCATTTTCCGAACCCGTGCTGATGGAAAGATAAACCTCATCATCAATAACAACCGATAGTGCAGGTGATAAACCGCCCTGACCCGGTATCCCAGCAATAAGTTCAGTTTCTTGGGTTTCAACATTAATTCTCACCCAATTTCCCGTATCTTCTTGATTGAACAAGGCCAAAGCAAGTAAAAGCTGATCTTCGGATAGATTTCTGGGATCCCCGCCAACAGATTGGAGCAGCTGCAACACTTCAAGCGGGACTGAAGTAATTGAAAGGGCCACGCCTATGTTATCACCTAGATAATTGAAGTAAAACGTATTGGGCAGAACAAAATTACCTGGATTAATCTGTAATGCTGGGTTAAAAGTATAGGTAAGGTCAAAGTCGTTGG
>NZ_CAKZYF010000057.1 GCF_937884665.1 uncultured Allomuricauda sp.
TTATCAATGAAGAGGGTGCGGACAAAGAGCACTTTGTACATGTTTCTGGATTAATCGACGAAATTCGCGAAGGTGACCAAGTTGAGTTTGATTTAGAGCAAGGAAAAAAAGGATTGAATGCAGTAAACGTAAAGGTCATCTAAATTCGTACCATCTAATTCTTTTAAGCTCATCTAATTCAGATGGGCTTTTTTATTTTCAAAAATGCTCAGTTCGTAAATAAATCAACTACCTTAAAGGCATAAACCCATACATTGCAAAATCACAGCAAACTTTTAGTAAACGAGAGAAAGAAAAGAATAAACACTAAAAACGCGAAGAAAAACAAAAGAAAAATGAAGCCCGTAGGGCGGAAGCCAAAGAAAGCGATGCGGGCATACCTTTTGCCTATGTTGATAAATTTGGGAATCTAACCGCAACTCCTCCTGAACCAACAGAACAAGAGCAGATTAATGCCTCTGAAATTGTATTGGGCATCGCACAGAAAGTAGAAGAAGAATTTGACACCATAAGAAAAGGTAAAGTGTCGTTCTTTGACCATTCAAAAGGGTTTGGTTTTATTACGGATATAGAAACCCAAGAAAAACACTTTGTACATGTTTCAGGACTAATTGATGAAATTAATGAAAACGACAAGGTTACTTTTGAGCTTGAAAAAGGTCAAAAAGGAATGAATGCGGTTCGGGTGAATCTACAGTGATACGTCTTTTAGTAAGTTTAATAACTCTTAAAACGACTTTCAAAGCAATTTTATACTTCGGATGACCTTGGTACAGGCTCCATGTCGAATTATGGAAACCACAGGCTGTTCCATAATGTACTAGCGTTATGTAACTTGAGCTTTGGTAAAAGCGAAAGTTATTACCGAATCCCCTGAAAAATTTCTTCTAAAAATCTTCTTTAAAAAGGTAATGGAATACTTATTTGACGAGCCTACGGAGTAGGGGAGGGAAATGTGTATGGAATGGGTAAGGAGTAATTTGTATCTTTACTACGTCTACACAGTTTTAGGAAAATTCTAAAACAATTATTTATCGATAAGGAGTCGCTCACAAGCCCAGCGGCCACGAAAGTACCGCTTCCAGTCCTAGACTGTGTAGACAGGGCTGACGGGGCGACTCCGCATTTAAACTTTTCTTTATGTCTACAAGAAAAAACCAAATCCATGATGAATGGTACCAACAATTACAGAAGGAACTTTGCATGGCAGATTCAAAACAAAAGAAGGCAATTCTTGAAATTATTGCTACAATTGATGACTACTTCGATGTGAATTCTCTGGAGGGCCATATAGATGGTCTGTATGGCATGCTATCTGGCAGTATCGAAAATAAAGTTCTTGGGCTATCTAAAGAACATATTTTTGATTGTGTATCTCAAACAGGAGTTCATGTCAATTTTTTATTGAAATTATCCTCTAAACTGTCTGTCCTCAAAGCCTAACGTATCCCTATTTAAATAATCAAAAGTCCTTCTGATTCTTCTTGGAAGGATTTTTTGTTTGAATTCAACTGTTTTTATTTGGTTGTTATTACCATTTAAAATTGCAGAAAAACCCTAGAAATTATAAGGTTTTTATGTAATGGGTTTTCATTACCAATTTTTATATTTAAATACTCCAAGTTATTGACTCCCTACGTTTTATTCCCCCATAGTTTCTAAATTCAAAAATCGTTGACATGAAGCAATTCATTTGTTCTCTTCTTTTTTTACTCAGTACTATTTCAATAGTATCACAAGAGTTTGAAAATCTTGGATATACTCCGAAATATAGCACTATTGCGCATGAAATATTAGAAGTTGAGAAGGACTTAAATTCAAATTCAGGAAATGAATATGATATCCTTTTTAAACTCCTCGATGAAGTAATTGAAAAGTCAGGAAAAAAAATCCAATCAATAACTACAACCAATAAATTAAGTGATGGTAAGAGGCAAAAAGCTATTCGAATATTAGATGGTATAAACGAAACTCTTTTAGACTTAGGGTTTGAGCTTAAAATTCCGATACAGACTCTTACCGAAATGCTTAGTAAAAAACAGATGGACTGTGATACTGGAGCAATACTTTATTTAGCAATTGGAGAGGTTTATGAATTACCAATTTTCAAAGTGGAAGTACCGACCCACAGCTTTATAAGATATTACTTTGAGGATATGGAATATTTTAATTGGGATAATAATACAGCAGCACTTAATGACCCTTCTCAATCACCCATTTATACGGATACAGATTTTATGAATGGTAAATCTGCTACTAGTGGCGTTTCATTCAGTATAAACGAGTCTGTAAAGTATGAGTACTTACAGCCAATGTCTGTTAATGTCACAAAAGCTTACTTCCAAAGTCTCATATTGTCAATCAAGAATCTGGATGAAATAAAAGCAAGAAAATATTTAGAAAATTCTTTAAGGGAAAGGCCTTATAGTCACTTGACAATGAACAATTTAGCATGGCTTTTGCTGACATCTAAAAACTCTTCGAATAATGAACTTGACAAAAAGTTGGCTTTGGATTTGGCTACTAAAGCAACCAATGCCTTTAAAGGGAGCTCAGCCTATATTGATACTTTAGGATGTGCTTGTGCAGCAACAGGTGACTTCGAGATGGCTGAGTATTATGAAAAAAATGGAGGAGGAAATAATTTGAAGCAAGTTTTGGGTTATCAAAGTGGGAAAAATTGCTTTGAACTTGGATACACGCCAGCAGACTAATTAAAGAATCAATCTATGTGGAACGATAACGAAACTCATAAAGACTTAATTGACTTCAAATATTTAACAAATTCCGTAAGCCTTATTATTAATAATGATGATTTAGTTCCATCTACTATAGGACTTTATGGGGATTGGGGTAGTGGGAAGTCTAGTCTCATGAAAATGATTGAAAATGAAAACACGAAGTCTGATAATATTATAATACACTTTAATGGTTGGCTTTTTGAAGGCTATGAGGATGCTAAAACAGCTCTGCTGAGTACTATAGTTGATGAATTAATTAAGAGTAGAACTTGGGACCAAAAGGCAATTAAGTACATAGGACGATTAGTCAAAAAAGTAAAATGGTTTGAAGTTTTGGTAAAAACAGGTAAGATTGGTGCTGGCATGTACTTAGCAAGTCAAGGTGATACCAATCATGAAGCTCTTCTTGAAGATATATCAAGCTTAGATATTGACCAGTATATTAAAGAAATACAAGATGAAAATCAGGAAATAATAGAAAAAGGAATCAAAGAATTTAGAAATGATTTTGATAAACTATTGAAGGCTACGGATATAAATAGGATTATAGTTTTAATTGACGATTTAGACCGATGTAATCCCGACACTGTTATATCTACATTAGAAGCAATCAAACTTTTTTTATACGTTGACAAAAGCGTATTTATTATTTCTGCAGATGAAAGATTGATAAACTACGCTGTAAAGAAAAGGTTTCCTGAATTACCATCATCAAATTATGATGTAAGTACTGATTACTTAGAAAAATTAATTCAGTTTCCAATTAGAATACCTTCGATGAGTGAATCTGAATATGAAACCTACATAAATCTTTTATTTGCCAAGGTCCATTTGAATAATGAAGATTTTGATGAAGTTCTAACTAAAGTATTCGCTCCAGGAGATAAAGTTAATATTAGCAAATCAAAGTTTAATTCTGATAACCTTGTTGACTTTATCGAAGAGCCGCCCGAAGCTCTCAAACAAGATTTGGTCCTTTCAAAACAAATTAATCCAATACTAGTTTCAATTTTAAGTGGCAATCCTCGGCAATGTAAGAGGTTTTTAAACATGCTGATAATGCGACTAAACATGGCGAATTCAAAGGGAATTGAGTTGAAAAAAAATGTTTTAGCCAAGTTGATGCTGTTAGAATACTTCAAAACCGAGTCATTTAATAATCTTGTGAAGTCTTCTTATCAAAATGAAGGCAATCCATTGTTGGGAATTGAAAGTTCTGATGAAGCTGTAGAAGTCTCAGACAACAATTTTTCGTCTTGGCAAACTGACCCATGGTTAAAAAAATGGTTAACTATTGAACCAGGATTGGGTAAAGAAAATCTAAAAGAATACTTCTACTTCACTAGAGGAAATGCCAGTTTTGAATTGCTTTCTAAAAAAAGAATGTCAAACGAAGGGAAAGAAGTACTGCAAAATATTTTAGGTAGAGGTGCTATTCAGAAAAAAGCTCTGAAGGATAGCGATAGTTTACCGCTGGGAGATATTTCTGCAATTTTCGATGAAATTGTAAACCTCTTGAGTATTGAAGAAGATATTACTCAAAGAGGTGAAATCAATGTTGCGTTGCTTAAATTTTGTCAAAAGCACAAAGTTCTAATTTCAGAATACTGTTCTTTTATGGAAAATGCTTCTGAAAGTATTATTCTTCCTTCCAATATTCCAAATCTGCGAACACTAACGAAGGGTACGGCATTTGAAAGCAAGGCAGAAGAAATTATTGCAAAATGGTCTAAATCTGAAAATGAAATTCTTGCTAAAGCGGCAAATTTATAATTATGGGAACTTCTTCATCAAATAAAGGACCAAAAGGGCGACCAAATCCAGTTCCAGAATGGGAAAATGACTCTAATCAAAACAGCCCATCAGATTCAGGTATTGAAATCCCATCAAAACCTGATACCCCTGATAACCTTGAAGAACAGAATGAAAATGATGCTACTGAACAAATAAGCTGGAGTGATGTTAGGAGAAGTTTTACTGCTTTAACAAAAAAGACATCAAAATCAAATTTTAAAAAATTTACCGCGAAATATCGAAAAGCTTCTGGTGGTAAAAAAGGTTTAAGTAGGTCAGCTATTGGTGGTAAAAAAGGTGCAATAATATTAGTTGACTTTTTAGAGACCATTTCGAAAGTAGGTATTGAGGAGACTCTTAAAAAGTTCAAAATTGGGGATATTTCAGATTTAAAGGCTGAAGGTGCTATAAATAGGATTGCAAGTATATTTAACGAAATAGATGGAACCGATGAAGGAAGTGCAGCGTCTTCAGCTGCAATAGAAACGGTAAATAAATTGTATAATGATTATATAGAAAGCCCAAATGATATTAATGAATTAGATGTTGAGCATATCTCTGATTACTTAGAGTTCTACATATCCAAGTACATTTTCGAACGTATTTCAATAGAAATTACAAACGCTTTAGAAGTTAAGGATTTGAAAGTTAGCGAAGTAAAGAATATTGAAGCACAAATAAGTCTTTTTATTGATGCAGAAGTCAAATTGAAATTTTCTCATGCAAATTTTTCAGAAATGAATTTGCGAGAAAAAAACAATATTATAAGTAAAATCTTTCAAGATGCTTATTCCCTAATTTAAACATGAAAATATCAGTAGTTCTTAAGGAAGATAAAAATGACAATTATGGAGATAAAGAAAAAGAAAACTTCTTTTTAAACTCAATAATTGTAGCTCCAAACGATTCAAAACTCAAAAATCCAATTGTCAGACATAATATTTACAATTTTCTAACGAGTAAGGAGAATTATAAGTTGTGCCCAGATAGCTTATCAACGGATTTTGCAAATATAGCTCTAGCTGTTTATTCTATTGACCAAATAGCTGGGCGAAGTGATTTAGGGTATTATGGGTGGAGTAGATATTTTGAATTGAATATACCGGTATATAATTATAAAAGTTGGGTTGCAGTCAGAGAAGAATTTGAAAAAACATTATCATTCTTAAGCGGTGATAAATGGTTGTTGAAGTTCAGAGTTTGCAAAAACCCTTTTCCGAATTTCTCGCTATCTGAATTTTCAGCAAAAAGGGTTTGTTTATTTTCCGGGGGTATGGATTCTTTTATCGGAATTACTGATTTGATAAGTAATACTGATAGACTTGCAACCGTGTCTCATCATAAGGGTGGAAATTCAGGGGAGTTATCAACTCAAAAGGAAC
The DNA here is from genome assembly GCF_937884665.1 of uncultured Allomuricauda sp. GTDB lineage: Bacteria > Bacteroidota > Bacteroidia > Flavobacteriales > Flavobacteriaceae > Flagellimonas. The sequence goes on from NZ_CAKZYF010000057.1 coordinate 5,918, forward strand.
TTGTGGACTTACTTAAAAAAGAATTTAAGAAGAAAGAAATTCTACCATATTACTTTTATGTACAAGCAAATAAAAATGAAATTCTTAAGGGTGAAAGAACTCAAAGAGCAAGGTCAATTCTCTTTATTGCTTTGGCCTTATTAGTAGCCAATTCTTCTGGGCCAAAAACAAAAGTAATTGTTCCGGAAAATGGTTTTATATCTTTAAACCTTCCATTAACGCCGGCTCGAGGTGGAAGTCACAGTACCAAAACAACTCATCCAAAGTATTTATCATCTTTAAACCATATTTTTACAACAGTTGGAATTAAAAATGAAATCGTAAATCCTTACCGATTTATGACCAAAGGGGAAATGTTTTCAAACTCAAAACTTCCCAACTTTGTTTCAAAGCATATTACCAAAACTCTTTCTTGCTCCAAACCAGGTTACTACCAACAATGGAAAGGTGCTAAAAACAGACAATGCGGTCATTGTGTTCCATGCATTATTAGAAGGGCTTCTATGTATCTCCTTAAAAAAGATTCTCCCAAAAATTATGTGAAAGATGTGATTTCATCAAAACAAAAGTTTACAGATTATAATGCCTTTAAAATAGCAATTGCTAGATATTCAAATAAGGATAAAATTAGGCTAGCTTTCCTAAAACAAGGCTTTATGAATATTCCCGAATATGATTTAAAAAGATATGTAAACATGTACCAACGTGGATTAAAAGAAGTAAGAAGCTTCATTATTCAGAAATAAGTATGATGGCTTGAAGAAAATGCGGGCCAGCGTAGGGGTGAATTTGTGACTTGACACAAAGAGCCATTGCCCTGGGCTTTGTGGTAGGGCGCGTAGCGCCCAAATAGCGGAGCTATAAGACACAAAGGGAGCGTGGAAGCATATTTTCTTCTTGATTTTTTGTTTCTTTTTTATCAAGAAAAAAGAAAGGAGAGAACAACAAAAGGCTTAATTTCTATTTGACATAATGTTTTGAGTACCTGCAAAAAAAGCTAAATCAGAGGAGGATGTGAGCAAGTGCTTAGAAATTTACTCGCAGAGAAATTTTAAGCTTTTGCGGCAAGCTGACGAAAAGCCAGTGAAATTTTTCTTCTCCAAATTTTCAAGTAAACCAAAAGTTTCAATAAATACGAAAAGCTGAGCTTTTAATGGCGCTGGCCAAGTGGCTGAGAATTGCGTATAAAAATAAATGCAAGGGCATTTACTTTTTATGAAAGCAATATGCTGTTGGCCGAGCGGCTATTTTACATAACGGCAAATTATAGATACAAATGAAAACATGCGGCGTAGCCGACCGCCAGGTAATGTTTCATGACCCTGTTCGTAATTCCCATAGATGACGAAATGTTGAGGGATATTTTACATAATAGAATTATAGCTTACAAATGGATAAACAGCTGGAAAAGCAAAAGAATACATTTGTACTATAATTTATATTATGTAAAATAAAACATATCTCTACTACAACCGTTCTTATCATCCCGCCTCTCTATCATTTTAAATACTAATCTTTAAATGAAGAATGTGCAATATACTTTTCCACCACTACCGCTGTAATAATAACTAAGTAAAATTGTCCCACCAAACCTACTAAAATTGCAGCCTTCTGCGCTATGGGTATCGCTGGCACAATTTCTCCATAGCCTATGGTCAAAAGTGTAATGTACGAGTAATATAAAATGGCTTCGCTGAAAAGATTTACGTCCTCGGTCTCTAATAAAATGCCTTTAAAAGCCCCGGGATTTGTTAATTCTATAGACATAAATAGAAAGAAGGCCAAAAATCCAAGGGAAATGTATCCACTCATTAATCCCAATACCACGTTTTTGCTTACGTATTCTGCTTTCCAGACCTGCTGAATGATATTCCAAGTAACCACAAAATGAAAGACAAAATAGATGGTAAGTCGAATCAAAACGTTGGTTTCAGACTCTTGCCGATATATCATGGAACTTCCAAATATAAATGCCGAAATTGCAAATAGCAATACAAAAAACCACGCGATTATCCTTTTCTTGGAAATCATTAAAATTCCTGCCGAAATACTTATTAGATAAAGTATCGGTAACACCATAGATTCAAATAGTCGAGCGGGCACAATCAATGAACCAAATAAGATAGCGAGTTGAACTACCAAAAAAATCTCAAAACGAAGCTTGTACAATCTTTCAACCATATCTCATCTTCCAACGGGACGCGCTACTCCTCCAAAAGCGCTTCATTGAATTTGTATCCTTTATAGTTTACTTTGAACAGAGCGCTGTAAAATGACGGTATGAAAATCAAGGTAATTACCGTCCCGAACAATAACCCAATCATAATACTTACGGCCATGCCTTCCCACATCTCTCCCCCACTCAAGTATAATGGAATCAATCCTAAAACTGTAGTGAACGTAGCCAATAAGATAGGTCTGAAACGTTGTAAACAAGCGGCTATCACTGCATCCTGGTCATTGCGGCCATGGGCTTGTTCCACCTCAATACGGTCAACAAGTACAATGGCATTGTTGATAACAATACCTGCCAACGAAATTACACCAAGGAACGGCATAAAACCAAAAGGCTCTTGGAAGACCAACAACCCGACCACCACGCCGATGATTGCCAGTGGAATGGTCAACACCACCATGGTCATCTTTCGAAAAGAGTTGAACTGAATAATCAATAAGAGCACAATAAGAAATCCTGAGACCGGTAAATAACCAATTACGGAACCCATGCTCTCCGCGGTGCTTTCCGCGTCTCCCCCGAATTGATAGGAATAGCGCTCCGGCCAGTTTTTGGATTGCTCCTCCAGCCATGGAGTAATTTCAGCAGTAATGGCATTGGCGTTGCCCCATTCCCGAAGTTCGCTGCTAACATTGATACTGCGTCTCAAATCCAAGCGCCGTATTTTTGCATATTGCCAACTGGGGATAATTGATGCCACCTGAAGTAAGGGCACACTCCTTCCAGTACCCTGGGAATATACGTTGAGTGTCTCCAAGGATGCTAACGTTTGCTGCTGGCTATCACCACTGCGCATGAGAATGGGAATGGATTTGTCATCTTCTCGATACTCCCCTGTTCGAAAACCATCCAAAACAGTCTGCAAGGATGTCGCAATGTCCGAACTGGTTATGCCTGCCGTTTGTGCTCTGTTTTGGTCAATTTGTATTAAAAACTTCTTGCTTTTAGGCCCCCAATCATCCTTAACATTTTTGGTACCATTAATACTGGAGAGTTTTAACTTAATGGTTTCTGAAATTTGCGAAAGTTCATCCGGGTCACTCCCGGAAACCTTTATTTCGATGGGTGTGCCCCCACCTCCCGCGGCAAGGAAAGCAACTTTGACATCCGCATTGGGAAAAGTGTTGAACGCATAATTGTCCAATTGTTCTATAATTGTGCTGTTCTCCTCAAAAGAAGAGGTGTTGACCAAGATATGTGCATAATTTGAATTGGCTTCATCAGGCTGGTATCCTAAATCGTAGGACTCGGGCCCTTCTCCAATGTAAGAGGACCAACTGGCAATACCCTTGGTTCTTGTCCCGTTGACCTTTAGCGAATCGTTCATGTACTGCTCAATGGTCTGCACAACTTCTTCGGTACGTTCAATTTTATTACCTTCTGGGAGATTAATGTCCACGGTAATCATATTTCTGTCACTGTCGGGAAAGAAAATGAAAGGAACTTTGGTAAAACCAAAAAGTGAGATGAAGAATGCAGTGAATATTACAAGGATAACGAAAAACTTTCTTGACAGGGCCCCTAAAATTAAATCCTTGTAATAGCGTTTTAGCGTATTAATGGTACGATCGACCAAGCTGGGTTTTTTCTCCCCTTTCGGAACCACTTTCAGGAACAAATAACAGAACATCGTGATCACGGTCAACGCGATAAGCCATGAGGATAAAAGAGCAATACTGATGACCACGAAAATAGGACCGACGATATCTCCCATAATCGTGGGGGAAAGATAGAAAGCCATGAATGCCGCAGAGGTGGTCAAGGTCGAAATCAACAACGGCATCCACAATTCAGAAAAAGCCTCTATCGCCGCTTGTTTTTTTTCCATACCCTGATCCAGTTTTACGAGTATGGTCTCGGCCACTACGATGGCATTGTCCACCAATAATCCCAAAGCCATAATAAGTGCAGCTAAGGTTACCTGGTTCAAGCCCATATTGATGATACCCATAACCATTAAGGTCGTAATGGTAACGATAGGGATCAAACTGGCAATGATAAATCCGGTACGGATACCCAAGAAAAGTAGCATTACGATCAATACGATGGATATGGACTGTACCAGATTCACCATAAAGTCACTTACTTTTAAGTCAATGTAATCGTCTAAAGATGAAACTCGTATCACCTCAAGACCTATGGGGAGTCTGGCTTGCCAATCGGTAATCACGGCATCAACAGCTTCGCCCAAATACACCACATTTTTATTTTCTTTTAGATTGACGTGCAGGGTGATCGCTTCACGACCATTTACCCGTACAATTTGGGAGGGTGGGTCAATGTAACTTTGGGTGATGGTGGTAATATCGCCCAATTTGACCAACTGGGAGCCGTTACCCACGGAAATCAGCATATTCCGGATATCGTCCAACGCATTAAAATTTCCCGTAGGTTCTAATATGATGCGTTCATCACCTACGTTGATTTGTCCACCAGAACTCAAAATATTAGTGGAACCTATTCGCTGTTGTAAAATGGATGCCGAGAGTCCATATTCCTTTAAGCGCGTATTGTCGAACTCCACGAATACCCGTTCATCCTGAACACCTCCAAGCTCAACCTTGGCCGCGTCGGGTAGTTTTATCAAATCGTCCTTGATGTCATCGGCATATTCCTTCATCTGTGAATAGGAATAACCATCAGAGGTCAATCCTACCACAATTCCATAGACATCCCCAATACCATCATCATCTAAATTCGGCCTTACACCATCTGGCAGTCCTTCAATAGCATTGAGTTTTCGTCTAAGACGGTCCCAAACGGATTGCAGGTCTTTTTCCTTTACTTCATCTTTAAGGGTCACGCTGACCACGGACAAACCGGTACGTGATGTACTGGTTACTTCATCCAATTCGGGAAGCTCTTGCGCTACTTTTTCAATTTTATCGGTAACCAGCTGTTCTACCCGTTCGGGACTGGCCCCAGGAAACTGGGATATTACCGAGGCAGAACGAATCGTGTAGGGTGGCATACTATCCTGGGAGAGACTAAAATACATATTGATTCCCAACAAAATAATGGTGCCCAACACCATAAAAGTGATGCGATTCTTTTCAATAGAAAACTTGGCGAGATTCATAGGTTGGTCTGGTGTTGGTTATTGTAACTTTACTTCTTGCCCGTTCAATAAGGTCTGTAAACCGGCAGTTGCGATTTTTTGCCCGGCCGATAAGCCTGAAACGACCTCGAATCCCTCTAAAGAAAGATTCCCAACCGTTATTGATTGCTTTTTAACCGTAATATTCGTTCCATTTTGTTCTACCAAAAACACAAACCGACCGTTACTGTCCTCGCCAACCGCATACGCGGGAACCACGAGTACATTTTCCACTTTACGTTCTCCAAAATCAAAAGTTACATTTGCGGCCATCCCACTCTTGATGGCATTCGTTGGATTTACCACCGTGGCCATTACAGGATATGTGGCGGTGTTGGCATCCACTGCGGGTGAAACTTCGGTTATCTTTCCTTCAAAATATTGTTCGGTCAGTGCCGAAAAATTTACCTTCACATCCATCCCTTCGCTAACCCCGTTGATGACACTTTCTGGAATACCTAATGAAATCTCCATTTCGGTACCTGCATTTAACACGGCAACAGGCTGGCCCGCTTGAACGTTTTCATCAATCTCTGCAGAAATGGAAGCAATGGTCCCGTCCTCTGGGGCAAAGATGTATCCGTACTGTATTTGTTCTGCTTGAATGTCAACCCCGCGTTTAGCCGACTTAAAACTTTCCTCGGCAGTTTTGAAGGAATTTTTGGCGGACTCAAAATCGCTGAGTGATGCACTTCCTTTTTCATAGAGTGCCCGAACCCGATTCAGGCTCAACTTCGCCGTATTCATTTGGGAAGCGGCGCTGTTCAATTGCGTTACTGCTTGCTCATAAGACAGCCGGGACTGTACATTGTCCAACCGGGCCAACAATTGTCCCTTTTTTACTTTTTGTCCCAACTTTACATCAAAAAGTGTAATGATTCCCGAGTTCCTGAAGCTCAGATTGATGATTTTTTCGGTCTGCGCGGTTCCGCTGAACGTACGTACCTTTTCACCTCCTAAATAGCCAACCTCCTCAAACTTTAAGGGGCGCAATACCTTTTTGGGAGCTTCTTCCTTTTCGCCACAACCTTGTAACAGAAAGGTTGCGAGGAGTATGGTGAAGAATGGGATTATCAATGTATACTTCATGATGAAAATGGTTTTTGGTTCGTTAGTTTCTTGTACCTAAAAATTCAAAGAATCGTTGTCGGAAAGCCTCATTTTCTGTTTCTGAGTTAAGCAAAAAATAATAGCCCAGAGAGCGTTCAAGCTGTAGGGAGTTGAGCAAGAAATTATAAATGGCGTTTACACGGGACAACTGGGCGTTCAGGTAGTTGTTCTGGGCATCCAGCAATTGCACAATGTTAACGGCACCATTGGAATAGCTTGTTTGGGTCAACTCCAGCGATTCCTTGGCAGTATCTTCCGATATGGTCGATAATTCAATATTGGAGACCTGGTTTACCAAATTGAACACCCCATTGCGTACATTGGCGTCAACGGCCAACGCTGTATTGTCCTTATTGATTTCCAACTGGTCTTTTTGTATAACGGCAATTTGTTTGTTGATGTTATTGGTGTTCTGGTTGAAAATGGGCAAAGAAACGCTTACCGAAGCATTGTAGCTATTGTCCACAAGCCCACCAAAACCTGGGATAGCCGTACTTCCCGCCCCATTGCGATTGAACGTACTGTTATAGCTTCCCCTTAGGGCTACCGTGGGAAGGAAACGTCCCGGACCGCTCAATTTGATATTTCGTTCAACCGCTTCAAGATTATAGTTCAGCGCCTTTATTTCCGGAGCATTCCGCAATGCTTCTTCGGTCAGAAACTCTACAAAAGGTTCTCTTAACTTTGGATCATCCAAAAGATTGGTCAGCTCATCATAGTTGTACCGCTCAAAAACCCCCTGGTCCATTTCAATATCCTCCACATCGATTTCCATACCCAAAGGATTGTTCAGCAGTTGGTTCAATACGATAAATCCCTGTTCCAATTGGTTGATGGCCTCTATCATGGATTGGGTATTCTGTGCCAACTGGCTTCGAAAACGGAGCATATCGGACTTTCCGGACTGCCCGGCCTCAAAGTTTTGCTCCGCAATTTGAAGGTTGGTCTTGGTCAAATCCAAGTTGCGTAACTGAATCTGCGTGTTTGCCTTTAAAATCAGGATATTGAAATATGCATTGGTAGCATCCAATATGGCATCCAGTTGTGAAGCATTGAAATTTTCTTCCTGTGCTTTTTGTAGCTTTTTTTGAATGGAAATATTGGCGTTGGCAGCTTCGGAAAACAAGGTCTGCTCCAAAGTAATGGCACCCGAAGTAGAAAACTCAGGACTTTGTCCATTGCTGACCTCGGCCAAATCTGGATCAACGTAGGTACCTGAACTCGAAGCGTTAAGATTGGGCAAATAATAACTTTTTGCCGTTCGTACGTCCTGCTCGGTAAGTTCTACATCTTTTTTGTCAGATTGCAGGGACAGGTTTCGTTCCAAAACTTCATCTATGACGTTGCGCAGGTTATAATCTTTTTTTGATTTTACGTTTTTGAATTCCCCGACAAAATTAGTGGTGCCGATAAGGCTGTATTTGATAGGTACGTCTACGGCATCAGCGGTGTTGTAATTTATGGTCAGCCGTGGGGTATACGCAATGTAGCCGGGAAGCTCGC
>NZ_CAKZYF010000058.1 GCF_937884665.1 uncultured Allomuricauda sp.
ATAACTGAGCAGCTCCATGTTGGGGGTCGTTATAGTTTATCCCAAAGGCAAAGAGGTCACTGCCCAGACTGCTGGGGTCGTTTATCTGTTTGAGCCATCCCCTAACATTGTATTCGTAATCTACGGTCTGTAGGCCACCGCCCAGCTGTTTTTGGACCAACTGCCCCAGTTCATCATAGGTATTGCTCACTATCGGCTCGGTACTGATGGTGGCATTCGCATTGGCATCCACCGCAAGGGTCACCGTACCGCTCACCGTGACCGTACCGTTCAAGGTGATGCTCTGGGTCGCTAACTGGTCGGTGGTAACGGTTCCACTGGACAGCACCAGGTTTGCCGGTACCGTATTCCCCTGTCCCCCCGTTGGACAGGACTCTCCCAAGCTCACATTGCCGATGCACTGCGACTGGGTCAGCAGACGCCCCGCATGGTCATAGGTAAAATTGTCCAGGGTGACCACCGTACTGCCCGCTTTACTGTGTGCCGTGCGCACCTTTGTGGGCCGGCCCAGAAAGTCCAACTCTGAGGATATCTTGTCCGTGGTGTTCAGATATTCGTTCCTGCCGTAGGTGTAGATGTACCTCCACTTATCATCGTAAAAGCTTACGGTGGTGATCCAGCTGCTTGTCCCCAACACCTTGACCTTTGTTCCGGTGGCCAGCCCCTTTACCTCATCTGTGGTAGTGATCGAAAAGGCCGTGTGGGCCGTTGCTGTTCCCGCTAGGTCAAAATCATAGTCATCGTAGTAGTTGATGGTCAATATCTCCGTGAGCTGTGCCCCTACCGATACGCTGGTGGGATAGGCCGCATCATCATACGAGATATCGGTACTTCCAAAGGATATTTCGTTCCCTCTTTTTACCCAGAGGTCCGTCACCAAAGCGTCCACCTCGTTCTGGATGGCCGTTCGGGAGGTTCCATTGGCCGCGCTGGCCTTTCCAGTGTACGCCACCCTGCCAAGGGCATCGTATTTGGTGAACAGCCACTCATCTGGGGATTTGGCGCGCTGGTTCCCGTCCTGCGTCAAAATGGGCTGGTCGAGTTTGTTGTAAACGATATATTCCCAATCCTTTCCGGGCAGTTTCTTTTCCACCAAACGGTTGCGGTGGTCATACTTGTACTGATAGCACAGCTCGCTGAGCTCCGTACTGCTCACGCTGGCCGTGGTCACCTTGGGCGGAATAACGTAGGTAAGGTTGCCGTAATCGTCATACACATAATAGGTGTCATGGGCGGTCTCCACATTGCTCACCAAGGCATAGGTGCGTTTGAGCACCGTTTGGCCCAGCTTATCCGTGAATTCCTCTGTGCTGTGCAGTTTGGTGGAAGAACCGTCATGGTTCTCATCGTACGTGACCATCTTTTGCAGTTCGTCTTGAGCATAATGGCCGTTCTGCGCCAAAGTGGGTTCATAGACCCCATTGGCCAAACTGGTGTTGGCCCAAAAGAAGCGCACCTCGTTCGTGCCATTGGCGTCGTACCCAAAGCCAATCTCGTGCCCGCTGCCCATTTTCCAAGCCTCACCCGGGGCCGCCTGTTTTAGCACGCGGTTGAGCGGTGAGGGTTCAAACTCTTTTTGGGAGTAGGCATTCGTATTTGATGCGTTCACTCCGTTGAAGTCGGGGCCGTAGTTGTTCTTGTAATAAGTTTGGGTAAGTCCTACCATATCGGTTCTATAACTCCCAAATCCTGCAATGGGTTGGTGGTACACTGGCAGCCATTCCCTATCCATACGGCCGTAAGCATCGTACCGGATATGGGTCACCAGGTCCCCCAGTTCCTCCGAGGCCCGTACCGCTACCTGTTGTACAGGTCTTCCCAGACCATCGTAGTAGGTCAGGTTTTCAATGACATCGCCTACTGCTGCGATACCCGTACTATCGTTCATCTCCTTCTGATAAACGCGAGAAACAAAACTGTTCTCATTGCTCGATATCGCCAGCAAGTTAGGGCATCCATTGTCTATTCCATACGCATTGGGACACTGATCGGAACCATTGGGAACATACCCTCCGGGCTGCGTACAGGCCGTTGTGGACGAGTTCGGGTCCCCAAAACCGTCTCCATCCGTGTCCGCGTACCAAGTGGGCTGCGATGTGATGGTCACTTCAACACTTGGCGTGTGCAAGGTCTGCCCACAGGAGCTTGCTTGCCTTCGATACCATCGCGAAGAAACGAGCCCTGCGGGCGGATCATACTCTTCTAATGTCGCACCCGAGATATCCGTCCATCCATTGCTCCCATTGTTCGAATACTGCCATTGGTAGGTATAGTTTCCATCACCGCCGCTCGCCTCAGAGACATTGGTCAGCTTCATCGGATCCTCACCGCTACAGATACCATGCCCCCCAGTAATAGTCCCAGGGTCAAGACCGGGCCATACCGTTACTTGGATGCCACCGGTATATTTTGTCTGTCCGCAAGAGATTACCCTTCTGCGGTACCATCTTTCAGTGGTCAGTCCGCTGGGTGGGTCGTAGGTAATGGATGTTGCCCCGCCAATATCGGTCCATCCACTGCTGCCATTGTTGGAATATTGCCACTGATAGGCATAGCCTCCAACGCCATTGGTAGGTGACGTTGCATTTCCCAGGACACTGGGATTACCACCATAACATACGGTCTGTGTACCGTTGATACTCCCGGCCGTTACTTGGCCATTGACCGAGACTCTCACATCCTCGGTAAATTTCTCAAAACTCCCTGAAGTGACCTTTCTACGGTACCACATGGTGGAAGTAAGGCCCCCAGGAGGGTCATAGCTGATGGAAGTGGCCCCTGAAATATCGTTCCAATTGGTTCCTGTGCCGCCCCCACTCGAAGATTGCCACTGGTAGGCATAGCCTCCCGGTCCCCCGGAAGCTGCCGTGACATTGGCCAAATTGGATGGGTTCCCGTTGTAGCATATCGTCTGCTCTCCAGAAATGGTGCCCGCTGAGAGTCCCGCTTGTATCGTCACGCTCTTGGTCACATAATGGATATTTCCCAAATTGTCCTGTATGAACGCCGATACCGTTGTAGTGCCCGAGGCGATAAATTGTATGGTCGCCTGGGTGTTGCTAGAGGAGGTCACGTTTCCATAGGAACTGCTCACCCCCCATGTGGTAGTCACGATGGAACTCCCATGGTTCAGCGAATAATTGTTGGTACTGCCATCAAAGACCGGGGTGGGACCCGAAATAATATAGTTGTTGCCACCACCGCCGAACTGTGAAATTCCGCTCAAGGTCCAACAGAGCATAAGCCCTGACCAGACTATTGTTTTTAAAGATATTTTCATTATCATTGGATTTTGGTGAAGTATTGGTTGGGCACCAGACTCTTATAGCCCGGGTCGTCCGATATGGTCTGTAGCAAAAGCTGATCGCCATTGATGCCAAAGCTGAAACGGTATACGGAACCGTCCGAAGTGGATATCAGGAGCGAACCTCCGTCCGTGGACCATCTTCCACTGGCATTGCTACCATCTCCCAATTGTTGTTGGTAATCGCCATTTTCAAAGAACGAAATGCTCTTGCCCACATAACTCGCCATTATTTTGGATTGTATTTCTGGATGGGCCTCAACGACGGCTTTCGTGGCCTCCGCACGCTGCGCAAAAGATGATGCTGAATCGAACTGCCAAGAACCCAAAAGGGCATTGGCATCTGTGGTCTGGGACAACAGTTGGCCGCATCCCAAAAAGAGCAGCAGCACAAGTATGTATCGTGTTGGACGGTATTGGTCGTAGTGTATCATTCTCTTGGTGTTTTATTGGTCTTTGTATCGATATTTGTGTTCTGAGAGTATCTTATCGTTCCTGTCCTTCACCTTTTCCAATCGGTTGAAGGCATCGTAGAAATACTTTACGGTATCGGTATTTGGGCCCGTCACCGTTTTTATTCCGATCAAGGGGGCGTAACTGTAGGTCGTTACCAGGGCCTCCGGTATACCTGACCGCAATGTGCTTTCGTCTGTGGGAGAAAGGTCTCCCACGGTATGGAAGTTGGTGCCAAATCCGGACAGCGCATCTATCTGGGACCGGTTGGCGTTTTCTACCTTGGCCACAGGATATTGTTTGTTGTATCCCCATATATAGGAAATCGACTGTCCATCGGCCTTGGATACCTCGAGCGGATTGCCGTAGTCATCGTAGGCGTGGTACATCACCCGGTTCTCCATAGGGCCTGAACCCTTTTGTGTTTTCACATATTCCGGTAAGTATTGGTTGTTGGTCCAGAGCCTGTAGTCCGTTTCTTGTTTCCCAATAAGTTCCGAAGCTTGGTAAATCCCATCACTGTTCCGGTCCAAATAGGTTTCTTGCCCCACAACTTCCGAGTACCGGTGCCGGCTGATCAGCTCGGTATCGTTCACGTCCGTTCCATAGAACATTTTCGTCATCCTGGTCAAACCTTGGCTGTCCTGGGTTTCCGTACTATGAAGCTGATAGTGGTCGTCATAGGCGTAAAAGTAGTCCGTGGTCGTGGTCAGTTCCTTGCCATTGTCGTAGTAACGTGTGCTTACCGACCGGCCCAGGTCCACCGTACCACCGGTAAGATAGTAGGTATTGTAAGCAAGATATTTCCCATTCGTACAGTTCAGATTCCCCGGATCGATGAACTGGATAAGCGGCAGGTGATACTTTCTTCTATCGTTGTTCAAGTGTCCCGAATTGGAATCACTGTTGCAATAGGTAGGGAAACCTCCCGGATTGAAAACCGGGGGTGGTAACTCATAATTTAACAGAACATCCCCGTGCAGATAGGTATTTTCCGTCTTGTCCACTAGGGTGTAGCCACTGCCGGGGTCCCGCTTAAAGACCTCCTTTTTCAATAACTTGCCCCTAAGCCATTCATTGTCTGTTGGGAGTGGATACGGAAACCTGTAGTAATTGCCCGCATCCGGGATTACCGAGAACTGATACGTTGTTTTTCCACTATTGGTGGAAACACTGCCATAGTATTCGGTGACCTCTGCGTAGCCCACTGAGTTGCCCTGCGGCGTCCCCAAGGGACTCCCCGGTACCGCGCCGAAAGCATCCAGGATATTGAACTGGCCCACGCTAAAATCAGAAATGGAGTAAAAATTGGGAAGCCCGAATAGCCTACCAGTGCAACGGCCGAAAAAATCCAGGTACTCATACTCTTTGGTCTCCACCGTACCATGGGCATCGTCCATAAGGATCCTTTTTATCCGTTTGCCCCCACCATACACTATATCGTCTGAACTATCGGCTTCCTCGAACCATTCTAGAAAGACCGAGAAACCATCGGTCTCTGGTGAAAGTGGGTCATGAGGGCCCTGGGGGTCCACGATAAGCTCATAATTGCCTGGGGACAGGTTGAAATGGTTTTCGTTTTGCCCCATGAACAGCTCAAAGGCCGTACCGTTCCCTTCCACGTGTACGCGGAACATACATCCAGCGTTGAACTGCGATGTATGGCACAAATCCGGGGTGTTGAACTGGACAGAACTACTGAAAGACCCGACAACGTCAGGACCCACTGTAAACGGGAGTACGTATTTATCGGACTGCGTGTTGTAATATAGGTCGTATGCAATATGGGAAAGGGCCACCCCCTTTTTTATCGTAGGGTTCACATCAGGGAACACCAGTTCTCCAAACTCCACAGGGGTCCGGGCCGTGTTGTGTTCGTAAACAAAGCTAGTGCTGCCCTTGGTGGGATAGGTAATCTTTGTGAGCATCCCCGCACCGGCCTTATCCACATCAACGGTACGGTCCACGCTTCCAGTACCATAGTTGAAAAATGTCAGATACTGTCCGTTGTTTTTTCCGTTGAAATATCCCCAAAGGTCCTGCGAATTGGAAAATCTGTTGGGGAGCAGCTGCGTGCCGTACTCAAAAAGATAGGGTGGCAGTTGGTCCTGGTTTGGTGCGGTTTCTTGTATCGAGTGCAAAAAAAGGCGCTTGTCCGCAAGGGGCTCCGACTGTTCCAAAAAGTTGTGCACGTTATTGTCCGCTACGCTCGTGGTATAGATGTAATCCAGTTCATAGGACTTGATGGGATTGTCCTGGGCATCATAGAGACTAATTTTGCCCAGTGTTAAAGTTGCCAGGAGGGCATCTCGTTCAGAAGAACTTTGGTACACCTGTTTTCCCTTATTGAAACGGATCTCTGTCTATTGGTACTGGCGCATGTCCAGCTTCACGGAATAATGGACCGCGACCGTATTTTCCACTTTGTCATAGGAATGCCGAAATGTTCTGGAGGTTTCGGCAGCGTAGTAAAAACTTATCAGGTCCCCGTAGCTGGTCTCAATATCCATCAGTTGCCAGGAGTTGTAGTAATTGTCTCCGGAAGCTCCTATCTGTATTCCGCCACCCATGGGGATACGAATGTTCTCTATGGGATCGTCGTAGTTCCTTGCGTTTCGCGTCCCATCCTTGGAAACCCCAAAGTAGAATTTATTGCCATGCCTGTCCGTAACGGTAAAACGTTGTATTCCCTTAAAATTCCCCGTGCCCTGGTTGTCGAAGTCGATGTCCAGATCATCAAAGCCCTGTACCAGGGCTTCATCATTGGCCTTGTCGATTACAAACTTTCCTCCGATACCGTTCAAATTGAAATGGAACAGGTCCGGGGTAAAATCGTACTCTGGGTTATTGGTATAGGTAAGGTTTACGGCGTTTCTCTTGCTCTCACTGGTAAAGAACTGCATATCGTAATTGTTGTTCAGGTAGCCATATTGGCTTTCGTCCACTCCGCCCCGTGTCTGACGGGAAATCGAGCCCCCGTACTGAAGGGCCCACCCTAGACCGTATCTGGGTGCGATTTCCCCCACCTTCACCCCTCTGGAATGGTAGTTTAAGCTTATGGGAATTGTTATTCCGTTCTGTTGGATGGTATGTATGGGAATCGAGATGTTCGGTACCCCGGTATAGTGGGAGACCGGAACCTCGGTGAACTTTGCCAGGGCCGCGGCCTCAGGCGAAGGGGGTATGATATTCGGCAGGTCCTGGCAAAAACAGGACAGCCCTATCAACGTATAAAGTGCGGCTATCGTTCTTCTCATTTTTTGTTCACTTTTGTATTTATGGTTTCTTCTGTTGTACCTGTTTTTTCAACTTTGCCCTCAGAGCGCTGAGCGGGCGGTGTTTGTTCTCCCAGGTCCCCAAGGGTCTTTTGGAGAACTTCGTTTTCACTTTCAAGACTTATCAGATAGAGCGTCAACTCCTCAATTTTTTCCAATAGCAAACGGTCCATCTTTCCAAAGGGCATACCCTTATGTTCTACCTCTTTGGCCGATGGAACATTGGGCAGGTGCCCATTTTCTTCAATGAATTCTTGCAATCTTTCCAATGGTATGAGTTCATAGTTTTCTTTAAACACGTAGTCCGGCCAGTTCTCCTGGTCCACGCGTACCTCCCGTGTCCGTATCTTGCCCTCAACGGCCATTTGGTAGCCCGAGGGGACCGTGCTCCGGCCTATGGCTACCTCGCCTGCGTAGCTGGCCACCGCATTGTTCTCCGACCAGACCGAACCTCCACCGCCATTGTTTCCGTTCCCTGAACCGGCATCGGTCGTGATGCTGATGCTGTTGCTGTCCACGCTTTCGTTACCCGCGGCGTCAAGCGCCCTTAGCTTGAACTGGTAGGTGGTGGACGCCGATAGGCCCGTGACCTGATAGTTGGTGACATTGCCCAAAGTGGCCTCAAGAGCGTTGTCCTTGAAGACTTTGTATCCGGTGACCCCCACATTGTCCGTGGCACCAGACCAGGAAAGGTCCACGGTGTTTTCCGTAGGGCTTGAACTGGATAGCGTGGGTGAGGATGGGGCTTGGGTATCTCCCCCGTTGCCGCCCTGTATCAATTGCAGTATAGTCGGTTCTTGTCCATTGACCTCGTACACCGTGGGATCCCAATAGTATTGAAAATCGGACGTGTTGGTATCCTGATATAAAAAACTACGATGCCTTACGGAGTAGGCGTCCGACGTAAACTTAAAGTCTATCAAGGCGCTTATCTCATTTCCCGATGTATCGTAAATACGTCCTTTATGGACCGTGGACGGATCTCCACTAGCGTGCACGAAGCCGACCAAAAGGTACCATTGGTCCAATTGGGGAAGGTCCGATGAAAAAAAATAAGCATTGTTTACAACCGTACCGTTCAGTCTTAAGGTAGCGTAACCACTGCTCTGTTGGTCTGCAAAAAGTCCAAAATGCGTTGTGCCCGTATTGGAATTGGTCTTTTTTATCCAAATGGAGAACCTATATTCCTTGGTATGGTCAACAGCGACAAAGGAATTGGTTTTCCAGCCACCATCGTAACCGCTGGACCCATTGGGCACACTTTTCCATAAAAGAACAGAAGTGCCTTGGGGGCCAATTCCCATCTCCCTAACATTCTCATCAACCGTCCCTTGTATTGAAAACCCAGGAGCAGCACCGCTACCTATGGTCCATGTTGAAGAATCAATCAAATTGTTCTGGGCCATTGAAAAAAGCGGTAGGCCCAAGAAAAAAAATACTACTTTCTTCATTTGTTCTTGCTTAGGATTTCAATCTCTTTTCGTTGTTTCTTTATCTGCTTTTTTAGTTCAATGACATACAGCGTCAGTTCCTCGACTTTTTCCAATAGCAAACGGTCCATTTTCCCAAGTTCCATACCTTGTAGTTCCACTTCTTTTGCGGAAGGCATATTGGGCAGATGCCCGTTTTCGTTTATGTACCGTTGAATTTCTTTGAGCGTGGGCAAATCATAATCCTCTTCAAAGACATAGTCCGGCCAGTTCTCCTGGTCCACGCGTACCTCCCGTGTCCGTATCTTGCCCTCAACGGCCATTTGGTAGCCCGAGGGGACCGTGCTCCGGCCTATGGCTACCTCGCCTGCGTAGCTGGCCACCGCATTGTTCTCCGACCAGACCGAACCTCCACCGCCATTGTTTCCGTTCCCTGAACCGGCATCGGTCGTGATGCTGATGCTGTTGCTGTCCACGCTTTCGTTACCCGCGGCGTCAAGCGCCCTTAGCTTGAACTGGTAGGTGGTGGACGCCGATAGGCCCGTGACCTGATAGTTGGTGACATTGCCCAAAGTGGCCTCAAGAGCGTTGTCCTTGAAGACTTTGTATCCGGTGACCCCCACATTGTCCGTGGCACCAGACCAGGAAAGGTCTATTGTTGTATCTGTTTTTCCAGAATTTGCAAGACTTGGCGCCGTAGGGGATTGCGTATCAGAACCAGGATTGGAGGGTAGATACTGTATTAAGCACGCTTTTGTGGAGGTTGCTGAATCATTTACCGAAGTGGATATACCGCCCCTTGCCCGTATATGTGGGCTTATCAAATCGTGTATTCCATCGCTGTATAGCTCAAGAAGCAACCTGGTGGCAAGTATAGGTGTTTGTGTTGTACCGCCCCATTGATAAATACCGCTATCTATCCATCCTCCAGTTCCAGAATCCAGGGTAGTCCAAGTAGTCCCGTCAAAATAGCTTATCGCCCATGAGGTATTCGGCTGCGGCTGGTTGGAATACGTACCCCCAAAGGTGATATAGTTGATGTTTTTGGGGGAAGTCCATTCTACTTGCCAGTTCATACCATTGCCTCTTGATGCGAGTCCTAGGTTTTGGGCGAACGCCACCCCATGTTCATTGAACTGGGTGATGATGTGATACGCGTTCGTGGATGGGTCATACAGTACTTCTCCAGGAACGCCTCGACCTCCTGAAACGTTACTTGTTATTGTCGCGTCAGAAAGAAGCGCAATGTTTGTGTTAGAATCCGGGGAATTTTGGGATATTGCGAGCATGGGAAGGTTCGCAAGTATGAGCAAAACAAGTTTTTTCATCATTTTTGATTTTTGTCTATTTGGTTGTTTTCTATATACTGAAACAGTTTTTTGATTTGTCTATCCTGTTGAATGATATGCAAAGTCAACTCTTCAATCTTTCGCACTAGAAGTCTATCCATTTCTCCTAGCTCAATCCCATTTTGATTTATCTCTGTTGCGGATGGGATATTGGGCAAGTGCCCTTTTTCATTGATATGTTTCTGGATTTCTTCTATAGAGAGGAGGTCATAACCGTCCTTAAAAACATAATCGGGCCAGTTCTCCTGGTCCACGCGTACCTCCCGTGTCCGTATCTTGCCCTCAACGGCCATTTGGTAGCCCGAGGGGACCGTGCTCCGGCCTATGGCTACCTCGCCTGCGTAGCTGGCCACCGCATTGTTCTCCGACCAGACCGAACCTCCACCGCCATTGTTTCCGTTCCCTGAACCGGCATCGGTCGTGATGCTGATGCTGTTGCTGTCCACGCTTTCGTTACCCGCGGCGTCAAGCGCCCTTAGCTTGAACTGGTAGGTGGTGGACGCCGATAGGCCCGTGACCTGATAGTTGGTGACATTGCCCAAAGTGGCCTCAAGAGCGTTGTCCTTGAAGACTTTGTATCCGGTGACCCCCACATTGTCCGTGGCACCAGACCAGGAAAGGTCCACGGTGTTTTCCGTAGGGCTTGAACTGGATAGCGTGGGTGAGGATGGGGCTTGGGTATCTCCCCCGTTGAGTGGTGTAATGGAAACATGGTCGATATAGACCACGTCACCCGTGATAGCCGGGGCTCCACAATAGATATTGATATCCATATAACTGCCCGTGGCTTCGACAATACCGGAATACTCTGCCCAATTAGTATTTGTGATGTGAATCGTTTGGTTTTGCAAGGCTTGTGCTAAAACAACCCTGGGGTTATTATTACTGTCACTTTTTGCAAAGACCTTTACCAAATATTGTTCGTTTGGCATAGTAGTATATCTGTAATTTGCGTAATTCCAACCGTTCGATGGGGCCTCAATTTTAAGACAGTAGCTTCCTGAGTAATATTCATTGTTTACGGAATTAATAGTAGCGCTTGCTCCCCATCCGGTAGTTGAATTTGATTCATTGTTGATACTAGCAGCATTGCTATGTGTATGGAGCTCTTGGGCGTTTGCCAGTGCAGCAAGGAGTAATTGGGATATTATTAAGATTTTTGATATGTTAAGGTTCATTTCTTATGGCTTAATAATTCAATATCCTTTTGTTGCCTGTTAATTTGTTCTTTCAATTCAATTACATACAAAGTCAGTTCCTCAATCTTTTTGAGCAATAAGTGATTCATCGCTCCAATCTCAATCCCATTTTTCTTTACCTCATCTGCTGACGGAATATTTGGTAGATGCCCGTTTTCGTTTATGTACCGCTGGATTTCCTTGAGCGTGGGCAAATCATAATCCTCTTCAAAGACATAGTCCGGCCAGTTCTCCT
>NZ_CAKZYF010000059.1 GCF_937884665.1 uncultured Allomuricauda sp.
CTTTGCAACAACAGATGAGCAATTAATTTATCCACTTTAAGGGATTCGGATAGGGTATGGATTTGTTCGGGTGAGGGAGTTGGTTTTAAGGTCCAGCGCATAGTCAATTTTGATTTGGGCAAGCGTCAGTTCGAGTATTTCCGAAGTGCTCTGCACGAAGGAAATGTATCGAGAACAAATTATTTAAATTTCTTTTTTGATAGATTGGGCAATGCTTCATAGGTCTTATTAATCAAGGCTTCTTTTTTAACTCTTGACCACTTCTTGATTTGTTTCTCTTTTTCTATCGCTAAACCAATGTTGGTAAATTCAACATAGAAAACCAAGACCACGGGCCTTCTAAAAAAAGTATAGCTTTTTCTGTGTTTTCCTTCCTGATGTTCTTGTACTCGTTTCTCAAGATTAGAGGTCACTCCTGTATAGTAGGTGTTGTCAGAACATCTCAGCATATAGACATAAGACTTTTTCATATTAATTGTAAACACTTCTCGATACAATTCTGACTCGGTCAGAACCACTTGAAGTGACGTTAACTTATGTAAGGCTGAAAAGTATATCTAAATGTTAGGTATTTCTTGAACTTAAGCTTGAACTTTGTTTGAGTTTCAACTTCAAACCTCAACCTCCTCATGATGAAAAAATGTCTTGATCTCCAGCTCCGCAAACCGTCGGAACATTTCCATCACCCCGCAATATTTTTCAACGGACAGGTCAACGGCTTTTTGCAATTTGTCTTCATTCAAATTGTTTCCATAAAAGTGATACTCCATCACCACTGAATCGTAATATTTAGGATGTTCTTCCGTAAGATGGGCAATGGTCTCCATGTGAAAATCATCTACCTCCAGCTTCATTTTTTTAATAAGCGAAGCCACATCCAAACCTGAGCAGCCCGCTAAAGAAGAAAGCATAAGCGCTTTGGGCCGTAATCCTTCTCCTGACCCCTCATTTTCCGGGCCAGCATCAATTTTAAGGGAAAGTCCCGAAGGATTGTTGCTTTCAAAAGCCATTTCGCCTAACCACTTTGTGGTAATGTGATTGGTCATACTCGTAAATTTTTGTTTCTTGTAGCTTTCAAAAATACAACAAAGTGATGTCACAACTTCCTTAGCTAGGTACAAGACTTTGAAAGGAAATCAGTAGACACAACGTTCTTCAATCTAAAACAACACGCTATGGCGCTAGTAAATCCGTTAGACCCCAACCACGACCCAGAAACAAAAAAATTAGCTGAATTCTTTAATGAGACTTTGGGTTTTTGTCCCAATTCCATATTGACCATGCAGCACCGCCCTGCAATTTCAAAAGCCTTTATCAATCTCAATAAGGCAGTGATGGCCAATGAGGGAAGGGTCACTTCCGCACTTAAGCGAATGATTGCCTGGGTGAGCAGCAATGCCACGGGTTGTCGGTATTGTCAAGCGCATGCCATACGCGCTGCGGAACGCTACGGCGCAGAACAGGAACAATTGGATAACATTTGGGAGTATAGGACCCACCCTGCTTTCTCCGAGGCGGAACGAGCCGCTTTGGATTTTTCTTTGGCGGCATCACAGGTGCCCAACGCGGTAAACGCTGAAATAAAAGAGCGATTGTACCAACACTGGAACGAAGGTGAGATTGTGGAAATGCTCGGGGTAATTTCTTTATTCGGATACCTTAACCGCTGGAACGATTCCATGGGGACCTCCATTGAAAATGGTGCCGTGGAAAGCGCTGAACAATACTTGGGCAAAACGGGTTGGGAAAAAGGGAAGCATGATGGGTCTAGATACTAGATGTCTGATGTCTGATGTCCGAAGATAAAATTTCTTGACCTGTATCAAGTTTTAACCCGTTTTCCTCCCTGAACTTTGCTTTAATCAAAAAACGAACAGTGATGGCAAGCTTGATCCTGACCCCTGAAAACCAAATCCAACGTTTAAATGGTATCCTGGCCCAAGTTGAAGAACTAAAAGAGTTTGACCCTGACCGACTGACCAAAGCTCCTGACCCAAAATCCTGGAATGTTCTGGAAGTATTGGAGCACCTTAGCATCTCCTACAGCTTATATGTGCCCAAAATTGAAGAGGCCCTCTCCAAGTCGCCTGTATTGACGGATGCACCTTCAGGGTTTAAGGCCAGACGATGGCAAAAAATCGTTATCGAAGGCCAACGCCCCAAGGATGGCAAACGCAAATGGAAGATAAAAACCCTAAAGCGTTTTGAGCCGATGCTAGGCGAATCTGATATGACACCGGAAAAAATTGAATCTTTGTTTGTCCGATTTTTTGAACTGCACGACCACTTAAAAAAATCCATTTTAGAAAGCAGGTCCAAAGATGTTACCCAAATCACCTTTTCATCTGCCATTGGTAACATTGTCCGGTTTTATCTCCCAGAAAGTTTTGAGTTTTTGATTTGCCACATGGAACGCCATAGGGTACAAATCGATGAGATTTTGGGAAAACTTTAAACTGCGGTGGACCAGGGTTGTTATTGGCGGTTCATTTTTATTCTTAAATGTGCCCTGACAATCAAAACATGGTCTATTTCAATCTTTTTGTGGATTGCACAGATTGGAACGGGCAATGAATAGTTGGGGATAACCCGGGTTACATGTCGTTTTTGTTTTCTCTTAGTTCCAAATTCGCTTCCTGATCACTTTGTTTGAACCAAATGTTCCTCAGTTCATTTTTACTGAACATTTCCAGTTGATCTCCATAGTGCTTGCTATCCGGGTTCGATGAGTTTCCATAAGTCAACAGTCCTTTAGCGTTTATCTCTTCCCCCATTTCCAGAACAAGAACGAACGAGTCTCCAAAATTACCTATGAATTGGCCTTCTCCGTTGGGCCGAGCATACATAATTCTGAATACCCCTAAATGTTGGGGACCTCCTGTTGCTGGATATTCCAAATCGCCCACTTGCAGTTTGTAATAATCTCCATAGGGGACTTCAAGTGTTGGGTAAGTTTTCAAGTGATTCTCAACCGTTTTTTTAATAATGTCAATCATTTCCGCGTTGTCCGTAAATCCATCCGGAGTGTTGATGGGATCATCATACTCCCATGGGTCCTTTAAAAGGGAACCCAATTGAAAAGGACTTGTCCGTTTCTCAAAGGCCCACGTATTGGTAAACGTGTTAAAGAACAGGGCGCCCAAACTAGTACCATCGTAGGAACCGTCCCATTGCGTCATTACATCAATAGCTTCAAGAACCAAAGAATCGGAAGTTTCTTCCTTCAACGCCAATAGATCATCATGCAACCTGATGGCGAGTTCCGCTTTGTTATCATGTTTTAAGGCTACCAAGCGCTCAAAGGAAATACTATCCTCCTCATGCATTAAACGGGCCGCCCGTTGAGGTCTTAGCCTCATATTGTTCGGCGCTATGTGTGATGCGAAATCCTTAGGGTCCAACACTGTAGGAAGTGTGTTGATATAGGGTGGGTCATTCGAATTCTGCAACCACCCGGAAGGTGGATTTACCACAACGGGCAACTCATCGCTTTCATAGTACTCCGTCCAAATATCGGCACTGGAATCCCCAGAAACTACACCTTGCCATTTATCCCAATCGCCATTCTTTTCAGGCACAAGACCCCCAAAATGGTGCATTATATTCCCCTCTTTATCCGCATAGACCGTATTTAAGAAGGGCATCTGTTTCAAAGCAAGTGCATTTTTCATGTCGTCCAGGTTTTTGGCCTTGGACATCAGATCATATTGCTCTATCAATGGGCTAATCTCATCCATCTGTGCAAATCGAATGGCCAATGCGGTATCTTCAGTTTCGCTTATCACAATACCATGTTTTGTGCGCTTCCTTGTAAATTCATCGGTCTTTAGGGTACCATCTTCCTGCAAAGTTTTGATGGTATATTTTTGCTCCTCAAATGGCAAATATTCATCATCCAAAAAGTAGGTGTCCCCTTGTTTTTTAATCTGGAACAGGTCGGTATTGTCTATGGTGTTCACGGTATGCGTCCACGATACATTGGCATTGAAGCCCAGTGTTATTGAGGGATTTCCAACGAGGGTGGCCCCATACATATTGTATTCGTCCGTTACGAACTGTTGCTCGTGCCATATGAACAAGTCCCCCCACGGCAAGTGCGGGTTGACCACCAACATGGCATTCCCAGTGGAAGTTTTGCTCCCCGAAAGTGCCCAAGAATTAGAACCCCCTTCAATTTTTTGATTAGATAAAAAAGTACTGCGGATAAGAAATTCATAGTTCACCACACGAAAACTATGGGCAATGATATCGTTTGGTGTTACGGGCAATACCTTTCTGTATTTTGCGTCCAATTCTTGGCCATGCTTATCCGCATAGGCATTGATTCCTGCCGCAAAAGATTGCAGCATTTCCTGATATTTCGGGTCCAAGTTATCATAGGCGGGCTGCAATTGCCCATAAAGTCCCAAATGGTGCAATGCCTTATTCACCTCAAAACCTTCTCCCCACATTTCTGCACTTGTGCCCCTGGCCTCTCCGTAGAGTTTTAATATAAGGTCACCATGGTTTTTCATTTGGCCCCATGCCGACATAAAGTACAGGTCATTGTCCGAAGTGGCATAAATGTGTGGAACCCCGTAGGTATCCCAAAGGATTTCGTTTTCGGTTATGGAAGAATCGGTTGGGTTGCACGAAATGAAGCATAAAATCCCCAATACGAGAATGTAGTTTTTCATAGGGTCGGTTTTAAATGATGTGTCACCTTTTCGGTATGAGAGCTCAACCGTGAATTACGATTACCGCTAGGTTAAGTTACGCCTTTTCAAGCTAAAGCTCAAGATTACCTCTAGGAGTAGATTGATGGGGTTATACAATAAGGTATCAGAAAAAACGGCTCAAGCTAAAACCCAAACCGTTATTCCCATTTACATTGTTATTGATTTGTTTGTCACTCTGGTCGTACAGAGTAATCAATATCTATAGGTGTTGGACCTTGCGCTTCACCAATAAGTTGACGTAACTGCAATCTAAAGCGCTCGACCAAATCGCGTTTCATCATCCATCTTCTAAAATCTCCTGGGGAGGTATTCTGCTTTAAAACAGAACCGTAGCCTCCTGGTGCTTCTATATCATATCGCACCGGAAATTGCAACCAAGTTCCTTGGAACTCTTCCGAAAGCATCCAATTTAAATATAGTTTTGCCGCTGCCTTGTGCTTTGCCTGTGTTGGAATTGCGGCGGTCTGAAACCACGTTAAAAAGAAGTCATTTTTAGGTAATAAAAACGCTGTTTTCTGCCCGGGAAATGGTTCAAAAGCCCAAAAGGTGGTAAAACTTGCGGCATACCATCCTTTGTTAATGGCTACGTAAGGCCAAGCAGTACCACGAATCCATGTAGGTTCATTGGCCACCAATTTCTCAAGATATTCCCATCCGTATTGTTCTTTTAAATGCCAAAACTGATACAGTACGTCATCATCGTCATGAGGATAGGTCAGGATAATTTTTCCTTTTAACTCAGGATTCAGATAGTCCAATGCATCTCTAGGAGTCTCTATATTTCCCAAAACTTCGGGGTTTACGTAGTTGCTAAACGTTACTCCATACACGCTCGTCCAATACCCATTGGGGTCTTTATGGTCTGGAAATACCTTATCCCAATGTTTGGGTTTGTACGGCTCAATCAACCCTCGTTCCTTATAATATTCAAAGTCATGCAGGGTTTGAAACTGAATCACATCCGGCACGTTCTTTTTTCCTCCTGCCTCTCTCGCATTGTCGTAACGCGGTGCATGATTAATGCTCACATCTACGGTATGCGTCACTTTTAATTTTGGAAATCGCCTTTTAAACTTATCCAAATAATAGTCTATCTGGTCTGGCTTATCCCCTCCAGCTCTAAGCACAAACTCACCACCTTCTTCCAAGGCATCTTTATAAAGTTCGTCCAATGACTTTGTTTCAATCTCCACACGATTCGTCTTGACCATTTCTTGTGCCTGAAGATGTAACCCAAGCGCTAGTAGCCCTATGGTAAGTGCAGTTTTTCCTTTCAATTTCATAGTATTTGTATTTAAATTATTCAACAATGCCTTTTGCGAATTGGTAAGACTGTTCTACAATGCGTTTGGCAACCTCCAATTCCTCTTGATTTCGTGGCGCATATAGCATTATCATCGTGGGTGGCAAGTAGCCTCTTTTAATCAGAGGATGCCATTCACCCCAACCCTTATCAATAATGGTTTCCGCATCTTTGGTAGGAAGTCCCAAATGCATGCTCAAATCAGGTTTTGGATGAAAATGGGCAAACTCGGTCCCGACCATAAAGGCATCACAAGCTGTACAAGCGTGCTCTTGTTTCATCCATAGGGCAATAGAACCCGGAACAGAAATTGCGCTAGGCTTTACATCAATATCGGATAGCGCAAAGGCCCAGGTTATTAGGTCTTCCACAAAAGAAAAATCTTCCGGTTGTTGATCGAGTTGCTGATGGGGGTTGGTATCCGTGGTCGACGGACGGTCCCCATCCCGTTTGGGCATATTGTCCCATGTTATTTGTGCGTTCATACGTTTTCTTTCCTCTTTAGTATTGAATTTTTTTGAAGCAGATGCCATTAGAAAGAATGAAATAACCAGAATGATAGTGGTGCTATTTTTCCCTTTCCAATTCATCGCTCTTTGTTTGTCACGCAAAGGTTGGAAGCCGATTGCTCAAAAAAATTAATGTAGTTTAAGAAAATAGAGAGCTTGAATATGAAGTACTTACAAGCTTATTATTTCATTCGTAGCATACTTAAAAATTCAGGGGTTATCCCCTAATAGCTTGCGATGTGTTTTTGAGAAATTCGTTGTGATAGGTTTGGATAGCTCTCTAGAAAATAGCGATAGCGTTCTTCCGCGGTATAGGATAAGTTTTGTAGAATTCTATTTTCGTGGGAAAATAGCGTATTGCGAAACAGAACACATGTATATTCCACAAACTCGGGAATCTCCTTGAGCAGCACATTCCAATTATCCCTAGATATGGCCAATACGGTTAAGTCCTCAAGAGCCTGAATCGTAAAAGACGCAGGCGTTTTTTTGATAAAGCTCTGTAAATCGCCAAACCACCAGTCTTCCATGGAAAATGTGATGTTGTGTTCAACCCCATTTAAATCATGCACATAGGTTCTAACACAGCCTTTTACTGTAAAGTAGACTTCGTTAACAGGATTGGTTATGTGCAATACATGTTCTTTCTTGTAAAAATGCTTTTCAACAAATCGATTACACAATTTTTCTAATTGCACATCCGAAATAACTACAATGCTTTTTATATGTTCCGCTAGTTGGTTCATGAAAGTATGCTTCCCAAAATTGAGCTAAAAAACGATTTCCTAATGCGTTTGGTTCACATAACTGAAGTTACACCTTTTCCATCTAAAGCTCAAAATTGCCTTTAGGAGTAGATTAATGAAATTATTGGGGTTAATTAATTATTATCCTCAAACAATTTGAAATCTCTATTATTCGATTCTTTGTTCATTCCCCATTTCCATTTAATCATTTCTATTCTTTCATCGATAACATATATATAATCAGTTATAAAATGAAACAGTTCATCCAACAGGTCTACATCCCAAAAATCTACCGGGTAGGAATCATGAGCTGAAACATTACCTAAATGCCTAATTAATGTTGCAAGTTCAACCATCTTTTTTGGTAAAATCTCTCGCTTAGATAAATCTGCTATCATTGCTGAAAGATTGGAGCCCTTGGCATTTTTATCTTTACAAATTTGTTCTAAGCTCTTTCTAATTAAAATAGCAAAAGATACTGCCGAAATATTCCGAACCTTTTTTGCTTCTAGATAATTTTGTTTGACTTCCTTAGGCAATAAATGTGAAACATCCTTAACTACAGGATAGATTAACTTTAGGTTAGATAACTTTATGTCAACAGGGTTTGTAAAAAAATACGCGTAAATAGATACTCTACTGCAAGAAAAACAACTGAAAGTATAATAGCAATTGTATCCTGATTTAGCAAAATAATTGTCTTCATCATATAAATCTTCCAATATCTCAAGTTCATGCTCAAGTCTGAGTTTTGTATAGTTCCCGCATCGAGGACATTTATGAAGCTGCTCTTTTTGCATAGTTTGTAAACTAATTTACTTTTTTTACACGACTACCCTTTGGTTACTTTAAGATAAATCCCACCATTCTATTTTAAACTGTATATTAGAGCTGCGAAACTCATCATTGCGAA
>NZ_CAKZYF010000060.1 GCF_937884665.1 uncultured Allomuricauda sp.
TTTTTTCTTGTTTTAGGCCCTTTAGCTTTCTTTTGAAGTGCATAATGTAAGCCACGTTGAAGCCGAAATGAAGGTTGGGATTTCGGAAGTTGAAGTTGTTTCGAGTTTGCGCAATAAAGGCAGGATCGGCCATGCTTCGGGCGTTGGTCAGCTGGAATTGCATCATCAAATCCCCAATTTCCCAGTTTACACCAACCGCAAAGGGGGCGTAGGTGTTGAAACTTTCAATAGGGTTGGCTACCGCATAATATTCGCTTACGAAAGACATGTGGTTTCCAATTTTGTAGCGTCCGCCAATGCCTACAGCAAAGTGGTTTCGTGGGTCTTCTTCAGAAAGTACCAGTCCCCTATGGATGAATGTTGGCGAAATTTGAAGCGAAAACTTTCGAGAAAACTTTCGAGCAATCAAAAGTTGCGAAGCATACGACATCCGGTTGCCAAAATCATCTGCTATCGCATCATTCGCAATACCCTCACTAATATAGGTGGCATTCTGCAATAGGGTAATGCTTATTGGAGAACCTTTTCCCTCCAAACCTTGCTGTACCAGTTTGTACTTCGCATAGCCGTCGAAAAGTCCATCCCAAGTGGTTCCACCAAAACCCATGGAAAACCTATCGGTAAATCCATATTCCAGGGCGACACGGGTACTCATTCTATCGGACAAAAAGCTTTGTGTTCGTTCTTCAGGCGTATTCCAAAAACGATTGGAAACAAATAATTCCAACACCCCTTTTTTTCGAGTTTCAATGGAGTGCCCAAAAGTGATGCGAGTTGTTTTGAAGGTGGCCTCGGTGAATTGGGGCACCTTGTCTTGTTCTTCGTCCAATATCTCCAACAGGTTTTGGGAAAAGCCAAAGCTCCCTATCAAAACCAGTATTCCGATGCAAAAAATGTCTTTAACTGTCATAGGGGTCGTATTCAAATCTGAAATCTACGGAAATGGTCTTGGCAATGTTCCCCGCCAACAAAGGCGGTATTTTGATGTCATAGTCCTTGACTACGGCTTCAAAGGTTCCGGTAAGGATGTACTTACCGTCAATTTTTTCAATTTTGGTCTTGATGTCCAAAGTTTTGGTTACGCCATGCATCGTAAAAGTTCCTTTCACGATTCGGGTATGGGGCTCGGATTGTGAGCTGTCAAAATCTGAGATTGTCCCTTCAAAGGTTGCTTTCGGATAAATATCTGATTCGATATAGCTCTCGTTGAAATGTTCGCGCATGAGCGCTTTTTCAAAAACGAAGGCATTCATCAAGATGTTTACGGCAATTTCTCCACTGGACAAGTCGATTATGCTTAGCACTTGATTATTCTGTGCTTTGATGTTCTCGACCGAAGTATAGGAGAAAAACGCCACATTCCCTTGACGGGCGATGATTTTCTCCGTGTTTTGGGCATGGACACAAAAACTTACCAAAAAAAGTATGGGAATAAGTTTGTTCATGGTTGGTGGGTGCGCGTCAGAACGCAATTTAAGAAAATGGCATCCTTTAAAAAACCTTTATAGATGCCTTTCAGCGTTATGGAATCTTTTTCGTGCAATTGCTTTAGGGTTTCGGTTTGTCCCGCCTTCATATCGCAAATGATATAGGACTTCATATCGGTTCCGCCCTTCAGAATAAGGGTTTCCCTTCCGTTTAAAGTGTTGATTTCTTTGATAACACCATGAATTTCAACGACTTCTTCTGCATTCAAAACCGCTAACTGTGCAGTGGTGTCCTTTAACTGAGTGAGAAGGTTTTCAGCACTTATGCTCACCTCTGGAGTCGCTTTGGAGACATCCAACGGCCTTTGAACATACCAAAGTGTTATTACCGCAAGTAGAAGCACTAGAGCAATACCAAAAATATAAGTACGGGTTTTGGATGGTTTCATCACGATTTTGTTGAGCGGATGGTTTGGTTCTTTTAAACTAGATATGCACCTAGGACCGTTTTTTGGCCCCAGGTACAAAACTAACTAAACTAATCTCCTTTTTCAATCAACTATGCTTAGGGTTCCGGTCATTTGACCGTGGAACTCACAATTGTAAAATAAAGTATCCGGAGCATCATTTGGCACGGTAAAGGTGATGGTTCCATCAGCAATACCGTTGTCGGTCACGCCATTGTTGAAAGCGTTTCCGGTGCCGGTTCCTTGAATAGATTTAATGATGAACGGATGACCTGGAGCATCTACGTTGAATTCGTAGGTTTCCCCACGGGTCAGGGTAATGTCAGGATTAACCGCATCGGTCAAACCATTACCACTGAAAAAGTAGGCAGATGCCCCTTCATTAGTTACGTTGAACACTATTGCGTCTTCGTCAGCAGTCGGAGCTACCTCAGTTTCTGTATTTAGGATAGGCCAAACACCTGCTTGCGGGAAACCAACACCAAAGTTGTCGCCACGTTGCTGGTCTTGTCCAAAGAAGTACAACGGCCATCCTTTGTAGGTGATTTGTTCTCTGTCAAAAACATCAATTACCGCAAAGTCATCAGGATTCAAGATGCTAGGTACGTTTTCCAAAATGGTTTGGAAGATGGGCCATACCCCAATGATTCCAAAATCTTGAGCTGTGAAATAGTTGAAGCCGTTGGTATCGTTGTCAAAACGATAAAGGGTGTTGCCAGCGGCATCGGTCAAATAGAATGTTTGTTCATCTCCAGGAACATATGTGTCGGTAAGATTGGTCTCCACACCGTTACTATCTCTACCTACCAACTGCGCTTGTGTAATCATAATGGTATAATCGGGCTTGGCCACAAACCATAC
>NZ_CAKZYF010000061.1 GCF_937884665.1 uncultured Allomuricauda sp.
ACTCACGTACCTTTTGCAATGACGGTAGGTCATAGTCAGATGCAAAGACAAAATCTGGCCAGCTGTCTTGGTCCACACGTACCTCTCTGGCACGAATGTGTCCCTCGACGGCCAGTTTGTAACCACTGGGCACCGTGCTGCGGCCAATGGCCACTTCTCCAGAATAGTTCGCGGTGGTACCGCTCTCGCTCCAAACGGAAGTTCCAGAGCTTGGAGGCCCTTGGCCATCTACCGTCACGTCCAAGGTCTCCGAGCATCCAGTAGCCGTGTTGGTGATGACGTACTGTCCAGCATCGGATACGGAAATCGATGATATGATATAATTGTCCGAATGGACCACACCCGCAGGGTCGGTCACCGTTACGGTCAGGGCGTTGGGTATGGCACTGAACCAAACCTCGTAACCGGAGCTGAAGTCAACGGTACCTCCGGTATACCATGCGTTTTGGTATTTCCATTCCGGGGTGAGTCCGGAACTGCATTGTGCTTGGGTTTTCGTAAAACAGGCGAATAGGACCAATAAAAGGCCCAATGAAAAATGCTTTTTCATCATGAAAGGATTAAAGATGGATTGAAAGGGTTTTGTTTTCGGGTGTGGTCGTCCTATGGAAAGGACGTTGTTTTGTAGGTAGCGCATTTGGGCTGCGAAATGTTTAATTAAAGTTTTAAACTCTCACACAGCGTTCTCGTTGCTTACCACAATAACGGGGCTTTCCATCATAGCTTATCAGAAAATTCCTTTTTTTCGATGTAATGCATTCTGATTAAAAAAGTAATACCATATATATGATCAAGGAGCTTGCATTCACTTTTTTTCACTGAAATCTGGAAAATCGGAAACAATGGATTCGATGAAATGCTATTTTTCATCGATGAAAAGTAATCGTCTTTCGGCCACTTTGTGTGATATATCGTCCAAAAAGGACTTTTCTTGGTAGAAAATCTACACCTTATCGAATGTTTTTCTTGGGGCTTGACAATGATGTTTTTCAAAGTTTGCGATATGGAGTTGGTGGCCTTTTGAGTCCAAAAGAGCTCAGGGCTGCCAAAGAGGTCAGCAGGGAGGAAACAAAAAAGCCCCCTTTATAACAAAGGGGGCCGTTGTATTACCGGTCCATGGCATTGAATCGCGGTAAAAACAGACCGTCACCATGCACAACCTCGGTGACGGTACCTTACAAACCTTGCGGACCAAGTCCACATGGATATGATAACACTTCTTTTTGGGGATTGTTGTATAAGGCACCTGCGGCTTGTCGAAAAGAAGGTTCCACCAGGATACTTCAAGAATCAAAAAGCAGGAGAAAGGTGTTTTGGCGTTTGCCGCTTTGTTTTCGCAACAAAAAAAGGACCGCGATAGAAATCACAATCCTTTTACGAGAACACTATAATGAAGGAAGTTGACCAAACAGACTACTTCCTATCCACAAAACAAGGTAGTAAGGGGGAAAATGCGAAAACTTTGTTCTGAAAACCACCAATATTGTGGTAACCGGGGCCAAATCCAGAGGTTTGTACATTTGACCCGCCATGTGGATTGACAGTTATTTTTAGTTGGGTTTGACCACATTGTCCTTAAAAAACCCGATATCGTTCAAAAGGGCTATCTGCTGTTTGGACAATCCCTTAAGATTGTTCCTTTGTACACTGGCCCAATTGGCCAGACTCCTGTGGTCGGGGTCCGTGGTAAGGATGTAGCAGTGCCCAAATTCCTTTTGGAAGCTATATAGTTCACCATATCTTTTGAGCCATGCCCTTTTGCCTCGCTCACGGTTCAAGACCTTGGTCACTTCTCGTTTGGCCTCCCAGACAAAACCCAATTCATCCAATAGGGACTTCGTATCGGCCGGTAGTTCGTTCTTGGTGCGCCTAAGTCCCTTGACAAAATTTATCAGCTGTTTATCGGCGCCATAGCTCTTGCAAACATAGCAATGTTTGTTCTTTCTTTGGAAGGCCTTGAGTTTTTCAAGATTGTGTTCAAAACGGAACAGCGTCCTATGGGTCATATCGACACCAGCCTCCTTAAGGCTTTCCAACCTATCGGCCTTGAGCTTTCCCTTCCAATACAAGCTTTTTTGATATTGGACCCATGAATGCAATTGTGGGTGGGATAGGGGTTTTACATCCCTGATTGCCAAATGCTCCAATTCCTTCCTA
>NZ_CAKZYF010000062.1 GCF_937884665.1 uncultured Allomuricauda sp.
TTTTATGTTTGCTATGTGCTCTGCAACAGACAGTTTTGATATCGCCCTGGCAGCAGAAAATACGGATATCTGTGAAACGATGTTCGATGGGGACCCATCTGAGGCCAATTACCAGAGCAAGCTAAACTTTAAGAATACTTTTGCCTTTACTAACTTTATTTTGGAGCGGAATCCGCTGCGCTATGAATTTTCTTCAATTGATATGACCAATAAGCGCAGAAATGTACCTCGAGAATCTGATTATTTTTCGCT
This sequence comes from uncultured Allomuricauda sp., assembly GCF_937884665.1. Classification (GTDB taxonomy): domain Bacteria; phylum Bacteroidota; class Bacteroidia; order Flavobacteriales; family Flavobacteriaceae; genus Flagellimonas. Next base: position 253 of record NZ_CAKZYF010000062.1, read on the forward strand.
GACGCAATTTTCTGCAAAATGGGACCCGGTTCCTACCATGCTTACACAAAACCATACTTCTTTGGTCAAAGCGTTTATGGGGCAAACCACGGCATTCACAAGAGATCAGGTAAAATCTACGGTAATGGTTTTGGGAGAGAACAAAATCAATGGCGAAGCCCGCTATATTCACGGGATTAAAGGAAAAGGTTTTTTTACTTTTTATGGTGGCCATGATCCTGAGGATTACCAGCACCGGGTTGGGGATCCTAAAACCGAACTGGAACTGCATCCAACATCTCCGGGATATCGTTTGATTTTAAATAATGTACTTTTTCCTGCGGCGAGGAAGAAAAAGCAGAAGACGTAGCGGACTGTCCCTACAATTGCGTAATCCCAATATTGATAAAAACAGCATCCAAGGCGTTTCCACTATTGTTGACCACATATCGAAAACGCACTTCATCATTCGCTTGCAGAGGATAGATGATAGTGCCAGATGTACCCCACCAGTCATTGTTCGGAAGTGATGCAAAACCACGGGACAGATATCCACGTAAAGTTCCATTTATAAACAGTCCAATAATGTATTTCGTGTCCCCAATGGGCATATCGCGGACAGAAAAAGCTGCGCTCATAAAATAGGTGCCGGTCTCGGTGATTCGAATTCTCCCATTTCCAAGCGTCTGATAGATTCCGCCCGTGTTGCTGAGTTCATGGGCGGCATTGACGGGAAAATCATAATAGGTATTGGTACTATTTACAATAAGATTGTTATTTCCATTACTTGCTCTATTCAAGACCAAGGTCTTGCTTTCATTGGAAGGTGCTACCCAAGCGGAACCTGAAAAAAAATTGATTTGTCCAGTATCTTCATTGTAAACGAGCATGCCATCCTCTGGATTGGAAATAGTGCTTATCTCACTTTGGTTGGCATTATGTACTTTAATCAAATCCCCGGAAGATGGTACCTGACCCCATGAAGTATGTAGGCCACACAGAAGTAAAAGGGATAGATTCCCCCATATAATAAACCTACCAAGTTTGTTGGCTAGGAATTGCAGCATACTTCGTTCGTTTTCAGTAAAATTAGCCGCAGTTCAACCAGCTTACAATAAATTGTTGTGAACGGCCTGATTTACAAGGTTACTGAAAGTCTTATAATACCGTTAGCTTCGAGTAAGTCTACTAATAATTTCAGCATGTTTGGGAAATCTGTTCATCAAATCACGTTGGTCCGCCAGTTCAAAATCTTCAAAATCAAATCCAGGGGAAACGGTACAGCCCACAAAGGAATAGCTATTGGATGCTATGGTCTTAGCAGCAAACCAATATCCGCCTGGAACAACATACTGGGAAAGTTGTCCTGACTCAAAATCGTTTCCAATGATTTGCTCCAAATAATCACCTTGGTCAGAAATCATAAAAAGCTTCAAGGGGGAACCTGCGTAAAAATGCCAAATTTCATCCTGTTTTATTTTATGAAATGCCGAAAAGGTATCTGAGGTAAGCAGAAAATAAATACAGGTGGAATAATTTCTTTCCCCCTTATAATTTTTGGGCAACGAATCATTTGTAATAGTCCCGGAGCTACGGTAGGTCTCCTTGAAATAGCCTCCTTCAGGATGTGGTTCTAAATTGAATTTTTCAACCAGAAATTGAATTTCCTTCATAAAAGCTTCTCTAAAATTCGTTCAACTCCAAAATCATTATGACTCGCGGTGTCGTATCGTGCAACTTTTTTTACATTGGGATGTGCGTTGGCCATGGCAAAACTATATTCAGAAAGCTTGAGCATTTCAATGTCGTTGTTATAATCTCCGAATACCAAAACTTCATCAGATTGAATATCGTAGGCGTCCATAACCTTTTGGAGTGCGTTTCCCGTATGGGCATCAGGTTGGTTTAAGTCTGCCCTGTTAGGTCCGGAGGCCGTGGCTGTGACCTGGTCGGTGAGGTGTTTTGTTTTGGGATAGATGAATTCTTCGGCACTAATCCCGTGATAAACCGCAATTTTTACAATCTCATCAGTTACTGTTGTATAATCATTAACCACTTCATAACAGGAGTAATATTCTTTTATTTCTTCCAAAAAAGACCTAGAGCTTCCATCCAGATAGGATTTATATTTTCCACAAAGCATGGCATAACCTCCATCGATAGAATCCACAATATCCAAAAGTTCTTGGATTAAACCCTGTTTTATGGGGGTTACCGATAATTCTTCATCCCCTTCTTTTACGAAGGCTCCATTTTCGGAAATAAAGATGATATCGTTTTTGATTTCATCAAGTTTTTCGACCATGCTATGGTATTGTCTTCCGCTGGCGGCAACGAACTGTATGTTTCGTTTTTTAAGCTCTTGGAATAGTTCAAAAAACCGATTGCTCACCTCGTGCCGTGAATTCAACAAGGTACCATCCATGTCGGACACCACCATTTTTATTTTCGATAAATTCATTCCTGAAATTAAAAGTATAAAGGTAGCGGTTGTTTCCCCAATGATGTAAAGTTTGTATTAATTTCCCAACATGAAATACTCTCAGACTGAATTAAGACTGAATCCTCTACCGAGGGGTTTTCACCTGATTACAGAAAATATTAAAAAGGCTATTCCAGAAATTTCCAAGATTGAAGTAGGTTTTTTGAATGTATTCATCAAGCATACTTCAGCTTCTTTGACTATTAATGAAAATGCAGACCCAACCGTTCGAGTGGATTTTGAAAGTCATTTTAATGAGATGGTGCCCGAAGATGCCCCGTATTATATTCATACCTATGAAGGTCCTGATGATATGCCTGCGCACATTAAGGCTTCGCTTTTGGGAAATTCGGTTCAGATACCCATAACAAAAGGAGTACTGAACCTGGGTACCTGGCAGGGCATATATCTTTGCGAACATAGGGATAACGCAAGTGCGAGAAAACTAGTATTGACCGCACATGGGTCTTAAACAAAAAATCCCACTCATTTGAGCGGGATTTTTAAGCGGGAAAAATAGATTTTACTTTACTTTCTCAACAATAGCTTTGAACGCATCCGGATGGTTCATGGCCAAGTCGGCCAAAACCTTTCTATTGAGCTCAATTCCTTGGGCTTTCACTTTGCCCATAAATTGGGAATAGGACATGCCGTGTTGTCTGGCGCCCGCATTGATACGGGTTATCCAAAGTGCACGGAAAGTTCTCTTTTTATTTCTTCTATCGCGATAGGCATAAAGCATCGCTTTTTCTACCGCGTTTTTTGCTACCGTCCAAACGTTTTTACGTCTTCCAAAGTAGCCTTTTGCCTGCTTCATTACTTTTTTTCTTCTAGCTCGTGAAGCAACTGAATTTACTGATCTTGGCATAATTTTTAATTTTTTGTAGTGGGCGCCCTATTTTTAGGAACTTTAAATGGCCCAACTCCAGGGTTACTATTAATTACCGAGGAACAATTATTTTAAACGCAATTGTTCCTTAATGTTGTTGACGTCCGACTCGTGTACCAAAGTAGAGTGGGTCAATTTAAGCTTACGCTTTTTCGATTTTTTGGTCAAAATATGACTCTTAAAAGCGTGCTTTCTTTTGATTTTACCAGAACCTGTAAGCTTAAATCGCTTTTTGGCGCTGGATTTGGTTTTCATCTTAGGCATTTTCTCCTTTTATTTATTTAACATCAAGTATTGCTCGATGTCCCGCTTTATGTACACTGAACAAAAGTTCAGATATTTACTTTTTTGTTTTTGGTGCAATGAACATGGTCATGCGCTTTCCCTCCAATTTAGGCATTTGCTCCACTTTTCCAAGTTCTTCCAATTCCTGCGCTAATTTCAACAGGAGTATTTCACCTTGATCTTTATACACAATGGAACGACCTTTAAAAAAGACATATGCTTTTAATTTTGCTCCATCTTTCAAGAACTTTTCGGCGTGCCTCTTTTTAAATTCATAATCATGGTCGTCTGTTTGGGGCCCAAATCTGATTTCTTTTACAACTACTTTGGTCGCTTTAGCTTTGAGCGCCTTATCCCGTTTCTTCTGCTCGTAAAGAAACTTTTTGTAATCCATGATTTTGCAAACTGGGGGCGACGCTTTAGGAGAAATCTCCACTAAATCCGATTCCAGTTCTTGAGCTTTGGCCAATGCCTTGGAAGTGGGATATATTCCCATCTCCACATTATCTCCCACAAGTCTTACTTCTGGGGCTGTTATTTTTTCATTGATGTTATGAGGGTTTTTATTTTCCCTCCTGGGTTGGGGTCTGGACCTTCTTCGTATTGCTATGACGTATACTTTTTAGTTAAACTCAATTTTTTAGAACGACTTTAAGGTACTATTTATTTCAGTAGCCACCAAGTTCGAAAACTTTTCAATATCCATACTCCCCATATCTTCTCCACCATGTCTTCGCACAGATAGTTTGTTCGAATTTTCCTCTTGTTCTCCCACAATCAACATGAAAGGAACTTTTTTAACCTCTGCTTCCCGGATTTTTTTTCCGACAGTTTCGTTCCTATTATCAATGAGCGCGCGAATTTCGTTATTTTCTAAGGAATTTAAAACTTTTTCCGCATATTTTTCATGTTTCTCACTGACCGGTAGTACTATGGCCTGGTTCGGAATTAACCAAAGCGGAAAGTTTCCTCCTGTGTGCTCCAGTAAAAGGGCCACGAACCGTTCCATACTGCCGAAAGGGGCGCGGTGTATCATTATAGGCCTGTGGAGCTCATTGTCACTTCCTTTATAGGTAAGATCGAACCGTTCTGGGAGATTATAGTCCACTTGTATAGTTCCCAATTGCCAGTTTCTGCCCAAAGCATCCTTTACCATGAAATCCAACTTAGGACCATAGAAAGCTGCTTCTCCAGATTCTATTACATATTTTAAATTCTTTTCTTCAGCTGCATTTATGATAGCTTTTTCCGCTTTGTCCCAATTTTGGGAGTCTCCGATATACTTATCCAAGTTGTTCATATCCCTTACGGAAACTTGGGCAGTAAAATCCTCAAAGCCGAGAGACTGTAACACGTACAACGACAAATCAATTACATTTTTGAACTCGTCATTAAGCTGTTCTGGCGTGCAAAAAATATGGGCATCATCCTGTGTAAAACCTCTTACCCGGGTCAATCCATGTAATTCTCCACTTTGCTCATACCGATAAACAGTTCCAAACTCCGCATAACGTTTAGGTAAATCTTTATAACTGTAAGGGCTACTTTTGTAAATTTCACAATGATGCGGGCAGTTCATCGGCTTTAAAAGGAACTCTTCCTCATCCTTTGGGGTGTGTATGGGCTGAAAACTATCCTCGCCATATTTGGCGTAATGCCCAGAAGTTACATATAATTCCTTTTGACCAATGTGGGGAGTTACCACCATTTCGTATCCCGCTTTTTTCTGGGCTTTTTTGAGAAATTGCTCCAATCTTTCCCGTAAAGCGGCGCCATTGGGTAGCCATAAAGGAAGTCCTTGGCCTACCTTTTGGGAAAAAGTAAACAGACCCAACTCTTTCCCCAACTTTCGATGGTCTCTTTTTTTGGCTGCCTCCAAAAGCTCCAAATATTGGGTCAGTTCTTTTTGCTTTGGAAATGAGATGCCGTAAACTCGGGTCAACTGTTTGTTCTTTTCATCTCCCCGCCAATAAGCCCCAGCAGCACTGAGTACCTTAAAAGCTTTTATGATTCCAGTATTTGGGATATGTCCGCCCCTGCATAAATCAGTAAAAGTGCTGTGGTCGCAAAATGTGATAGTTCCATCTTCCAAATTTTCAATTAGCTCCACTTTATAGGGATTATCTCTTTCCTTGTAAAAGTGCAACGCCTCGTTTTTGGAAACTGCCCTCATTTTAAAATCATGTTTCCCGCGAGCAATTTCAATAGCTTTTTTCTCAATTTCAGGAAAGTCCTTTTCGGAAATCGAATGTTCTCCAAAATCCACATCGTAGTAAAAACCATTTTCAATAGCAGGTCCAATAGTAAGTTTGACCCCAGGGTATAGTTCTTCGATAGCTTGCGCCAATACATGCGAAGACGAATGCCAGAAGGCGGTTTTGCCCTCTGTATCATTCCAGGTGTAGAGGGTTAGCTTGCCATCCGTGGTGATAGGTGTCGAAGTTTCAATGATTTGATCATTGAACTTGGCGGAAATTACATTTCTGGCCAAGCCCTCGCTGATACCTTTTGCTATTGTCATTGGACTTGTACCACTTGCAACTTCTTTGACTGCTCCGTCGGGAAGTGTAATTCGTATCATTTTCACCTGCTATTTATGGGGGGCAAAGATAGTATCTTGTATTTAGGCAAGCAACAGAATAAGAGGTGGAATAGAACATTAAAGTCGGTGCAGTATGCTTTTAATCAAATCCTTACGGAATAAAGTCTTTTCATTCGGATTTTGATAAGAGAAATTTGGCTTATTTTAAAATATAAAAACCTGATAATCAAATAATTGTATTTTTTTAATTTTTTTTTCGAAAATAGTTTGGTAGGATTAAATAAAGCTATCTATATTTGCACCCGCCAAAACGGTAAACGGTATTGTTTGGGCGTGGTTGGGAGAG
>NZ_CAKZYF010000063.1 GCF_937884665.1 uncultured Allomuricauda sp.
TGGCGGACAAACTGGGAATCTTACTTTGGGAAGAAATACCGGTATATTGGGGCATCGATTATGAAAATCCGGAGGCTTTTGCCCAGGCTAAATTACAATTGGAAACACTGGTTCATCGTGACAAAAACAGAGCAAGTGTAATCGTATGGTCTGTGGCCAATGAGACCCCAGAAGTTCCTTCGCGATTAAGGTTTTTAAGGGATTTAAAAAAGATTGCCCTGGTCATTGACGACACTCGATTCATTAGTGCCGCCCTCGAAAGAGATGAAAAAAGTACTGCTGATACCGTTAAGATTCCCGACCCTTTTGCCGAGGATGTAGATATGATTGCCTGCAATGAGTACATCGGATGGTATTCAGGATTACCAGAGCGATGTTCGGAAGTGACTTGGGAACTACCTGATGACAAACCATTTTTTGTCAGTGAGTTTGGGGGTGGAGCATTGTACAACCATCATGGTGATAAGTTAACGCGATGGACTGAAGAATACCAAGCGTATCTATATGAAGAACAAATCAAAATGCTTCGCAAGATTTCTACTTTGCGGGGGATGACCCCTTGGATTTTGGTTGATTTTCGGTCACCAAGAAGAAACTTGCCTTTAATTCAAGATGGGTGGAACCGAAAAGGGTTAATTTCCAATGGAGGTTTTAAAAAGAAAGCCTTTCATGTTTTAAAGGCCTATTACGACGAGATGGAGAAAATCTATGATTATTCCATAAAGGACTAATTCAGATTCCTTGGCATCATGATATCTTTAAAAGTAAAACCGTCAGTTCGAGTGTTTTCCAAAGGAAAAAGTATCAAAAACAAGGTTTTTTAATTTCGAAATGCACTTCTCGATAAGATTTTCTGGAAAGACACAGAAAATCACTCGAAGTGACGAATTTTCTTAAGAATTGGCGGTAGATTAATCAGAATCTTTCATCTTTAAAATGGCATATTCAAACCCACGCAGTTCCGCCAGCCCCTTTAATCGTCCAATGCCCGTATATCCGGGATTAGCTTTCTTATTCAAGTCATCGAGGATTTGATGGCCGTGATCGGGTCGCATAGGTACCGGATGTTCCTTTTCCTGCTGCATAGTGATAAGTTCTTGCATAACTTCTACCATGGGCACGTCACCCTTCAGATGGTCCGCTTCATGAAAATTCCCTTCCTCGTCCCGCTCTGTTGAACGCAAATGGATAAAATGAATACGATCTTTAAATTGGCGCACCATGCTAGGTAGGTCATTATTGGCCCTAACACCAAAAGAACCAGTGCAAAAGGTCAATCCGTTATTCAGACTCGGTGTTTGAGATAAAATACGCTGAACATCATCAGCAGTGCTCACCACACGGGGCAATCCAAAAATGTCAAATGGAGGGTCATCGGGATGGATAGCCATATTGACCCCTATTTCTTCACAAACCGGAATGATTTCATCCAAGAAAAGCTTTAGGTGTAGTTCCAACTTTTCGTGGTCAATGTCCTTATACCTATCAAGTTGCTCCTGAAACTGTTCCAAAGTGTAGCCTTCTTCCGCCCCAGGTAATCCTGCAATAATGTTTTGGGTAAGTTCTGCCTTTTCGGAAGCTCCCATATGTTCAAATCTCGCTTTTCCCATGGTAATCTGCTCTTTTGTATAGTTCCTTTCAGCGTTTGGGCGTTTTAGGACAAACACATCAAAAGCTACAAAGGCAGCTGTCTCAAAGCGTAAGGCTCTTGCCCCGTTTGGGAGTTCATACGCAAGGTCGGTACGGGTCCAATCCAGAACGGGCATGAAATTATAGCAGACCGTTTGAATGCCTTCTTCCGATAGATGTTCCAGGGAGGTTTTGTAATTATCTATATGTTGTTTATAGTTACCACTTCGCGTTTTGATTTCCTCATGGACAGGAATGCTTTCGACCACGGCCCACTTTAAACCAGCCGTTTCGATTTCTTCTTTACGCTTTCGAATTTCTTCCCTTGGCCAAGCTTTTCCATTGGGAATATGATGCAAAGCAGTAACCACGCCAGTAGCTCCCGCCTGCCGAATATCTGAAAGACTAACCGGGTCGTCTGGTCCGTACCAGCGCATGGTTTGCAATAGTGTCTTCATCTCTTTAAACTCATCTTTTTTAAACTCCTGAATAGGCCCCAAAGCCACCATCCACGGAAAGTACCGTGCCTGTTACAAATTTTGAAGCGTCACTGCTCAAATAATGGATAGCCCCGAAGAGCTCATTCGGCTGTCCAAATCGACTCATTGGAGTATTACCAATAATTTGATTCGCCCTATCTGTATAGCTTCCATCCGTATTCGTCAAGAGTTCTTTGTTCTGTTTTGTTAGGAAAAAACCAGGAGCGACAGCGTTTACCCGTAATCCTTCCCCATATTTTTTAGCAAACTCGATGGCAAGCCATTTGGTGAGATTATCGATAGCGGCCTTAGCAGACGAATATCCCATAACTCTGGTCAATGGCCGCTCGGCAGACATACTGGAGATATTGATGATACTTCCTTTTCTATCATCCAGAAAAAGTGGTA
>NZ_CAKZYF010000064.1 GCF_937884665.1 uncultured Allomuricauda sp.
GGAATGCATGGGTCGTTTTTGCGGTCGGACTTTTGTCCGAACTCTTTCATGTTCATTATGGTATATGGTTCATGTATATAGGGTCCATTGCCTTGGTTGTGGCCCACCTGTATAATCATCGCTATTGTAAAAAGTCAAGAATGATTGTCGCTGCTGAAAACCCAAAGAGATGATATCAAAAGATATTCTCAGTATCAACGGGGCAATCGGTGTTCTACGTACTAAAAATATGGATACGGCCCAACTGGGTTTACCCAGACTTTACCGCAGATGGAAAAATTCGATTTTAGCGCAAGGGTCATCAAAATATTTTGGCCGCAAATCTCTTATCAGGTAAATTCATATCCTTGAAAATCGTTTTGGAATGGGCTGGGGATTCTGATATAATTCTGGTTTTGGGCAGTATTCTTAATCTCACGGAAAAATATAATGGAAATCTTAATTTTTATCTCTTTCGGTATTTTGAAATAACTACAATAATCGTACTCTTGTTAAAATTTTCAGTCTAGGGTAAGTGGCAAACGCAAAAATTGGAATAATAAATGTTTCGGACCGTGCTAGTCGTGGAGAGTATGAAGATGTGCCGGGTCGTGAAGTCAAACGGTTACTAAATGTATGGTTATCCAGCCCATGGGAAGTGGAGTACGCGATAATCGCCGATGAGCAAGATTTACTTGAAAAAGAACTGAGGGCCATGGCAGACGATAAGGGTTGCTGCCTGATAATAACCACGGGTGGAACGGGGCCGGCTCCTAGAGACGTAACACCCGAGGCGACCATCGCGGTCTGTGAAAAACTTCTCCCAGGATTTGGCGAACAAATGCGGCAAGTAAGTTTAAAATACGTACCTACTGCCATTCTTTCCCGCCAAACGGCGGGAATTCGAAGGAATACCTTAATCGTCAACTTACCGGGTAAGCCAAAGGCTATTCAGGAAAGTCTAGAGGACATCTTCCCAGCCATTCCGTATTGTAAAGATTTGATAGGAGGAACTTATTTGATATCGAATCCAGAGAAGATGAAGGTATTTCGACCAGTTCAGAAGTAAAGAAAATGGATAAAAAACGGAAAATAGCATTTAAACAAATTGATATAAGGAAAGCTACGGTATACGGTATTTTTCTTTTACTCCTCACCATAAGCTTGCTTTCTTTTGGATGTAAGTCCCAATCAAAAACAACTTCCAACACCAACATTAGGACGGTTACTATAAGCGCACATCGTGGAGGTCCGTTGGAAGGTTATCCTGAGAATGCGCTGGAGACCTTACAGAACACTTCGAACATGGTGGATGGTATAATGATGGAAATCGATGTGCTACCGACCCGCGATAGTGTCCTGGTTCTGATGCATGATAAGACTTTGGATAGAACCAGCACATTAAAAGGTTATGTTAAGGACTATACACTGGAAGAAATCAAAAAAGGCTTTTTGGTAGATGGGAACCAAGAAAAAACAAAGTTTAGGGTTCCTACGTTGAGAACGGTTTTTGAATGGCTCAAAGCGAAAAATGCTTTTCTGAGCATCGATGTTAAAGATAAAACTACTTTTCGCCAGGTGATAGACCTCATCAGGGAATACAAGGTCTTGGATAAAACGGAAGTTATTACCTATTCTCTCAGGGATGCTGAGTCGGTGCATCAGTACGATTCCGAAATCAATCTCTCGGTTTCCCTAGGCAGTTCTACGGTTTTTGAGAAATTATTGGGTTCCCTTATAAACATTTCCAAAGTTTCTGCCTTCACGGGCCTAGCGTTAAAAGATACGTTATTTTATCAAAAATTAAAGCAAAAGGGCATTGTGGTCACTTTAGGAACGATTGGGAATTTGGACAACAGGGCGAAGGCTAGGGGATATCAGTTGTTCAACGAGTGGACCAAACTGGGAATCGATCGGTTTGCTACCGATAACTATATACCGGTTCATAAGGCCCTTATTTCAAAATAGAGGAAGCCTGACCGATAAAACGCCTTAGGCGAACACATTGAGCAAAGAGTCCGTTGGTCCTGACAATCTTATAAGAAGCTCTTTTGAGTTACTCCCTGATACTCAAAGGCATTTACACTTTCGCTATACCCTTTCACACGCGCTTCAAATAAGGACTTACTAAAACCATTTTGCATTGCCGGACTTTCCGTAATCGGGTTCATTTCTTTCGCGTAGGACATAGTGTCCGTATGGTTACGTTGCTCAAAAAGGACAGGCAGAAAATTTTCGAACACCCCAACCTCAATCGTGTTATGGGTTAACCAAGCATTCCAAAATTCGGTTCCAAAATCCCCTACTATTTTATTGGTTAGCTTTTGTGCGACAAAATTCTGTTTGTAGGACCCAGCAACTACTTCATAGTGATAGTGGACACCTATAATCTTTCCATCTTCATATACATCTTTAAAGCTTATCCGTAAAGACATCATCGGACCGACCCACGGAACAGTTTTTCCCATACCCCATCCATCTTTGTCATGATAAAAGATCATAAGTTCCTGGTCCACGGGATATTTTAAACCATACTTTTCATATTGCATGGTTTCCTTTATATGGATTTTGGCTCCGGCCCTCGGGGTTCCGCCAGGGCCAAGTTTACCTTTTAATTCAGCGCTCACATGGTCTGAGGGATGCCATAATAAATAGGCCGGGACCGTTTTTCCTTCGTAACCGGGAATATCGATTAACCTAACGTTCAACTTGGTAAAATGGTGAAACCACCAATGGATCATTTCAGTTGATACTCCTCGTAGCAATGCATGTTCCAGGACAACACAGATTTGATTGGATTTATTTCGTATGACCTTAAAGTACGCTGATGAGATGGGTTTTAATTCCCAACCAAAGTTTCTGGCCCGTGGAACCGTTAGCTTCTTCGAATGGCTCATTTTAAAGAGGTGGTTTAGAAATGTGTTCTGACTTTTACTCCTTAAAACTAAGTTTATTTGTTAGAAATATTATTGACTTAGTTAAAGACCTTTTTTTCATTTTTTCCTTAAAATGCATTGCAATACTTTTGACTCCAAAGGTCTTTTTTAATCCATTATCTATGGACCAATCCAGATACCACCCAAGAAATAAACTACTTGAATTTTTTGAGGAAGAAGGGAGCTACACAACGGTGAGACCTTCAGAATGTCTACTCAATATCGGTGAGAAATGTGATAAGGTTTTTTTGATTTTGAGCGGTGGGTTTGTCTGCCAGAACTACAACCCGATGGTGGATAGATTACGTACCATCAATTTTCATCTTGAATTATTTCATCCAATAATGACGGTGATACAAAGCTTTTTTAGCGATTCAATTTCTAACTGCCAGCTCAAGGCCGTAATGCGATCGGATGTTTTGGTACTGCAGAAGGGTGTAATACTAAATGCTTTGAAGGAGGATGATTCACTACACAAAGCGTATGTGGAAGAAACCATCTACGCCCTTCTGGCCATCAATGAGTTCCATACCAAGTTAATAACCCTGACTACAAAGGACATGTACCACTATCTCTTAAAGGAGTGCCCTGAAATCGTAAGACAGATACCCGCCAAGTACATCGCAGAATTTATGGGTGTTACCCCGGAGTGGTTAAGCAGAATTAGGTAAACAAGCTGAACATAAATCAAGGTAAAAGTTTGTAAAAGAATGTACTTTCCACATATATTTTTACTTGGTTGAAATAGTAGCCCTTTGTACCGTTGCAGATTTGATACAGTCCTTGCATTAAATACTAGAAGGAAGTAAAATATTATGGAGGTTAATGGGAGTGAAAACGTTAAAAACCCACTCCGTTGCCTTGACTTTGTTTGTGTCTCTCAAGGATTGGCTAAATTTGGGTTACTTGGGCAAAAAATATAGTGGAACAGAAAGATTTGGTCACAAATAAATTTCTATTGGATATTTCCATTCTCCACCTAGAGAATGTATTGGTTATGCCAAGGCGTTGTGATGGATAAATCCAAATTCTAGCTAAACAATCAAAACCGTCAATGACCAGTTTGTAGTTTTAAGAGATTGATGAAATTGGAAACGAAAAGGCATAGTTTCGACCGGAAAAAATATGACCGCGAACTTTTAATGGACTGTGTGTTCTTTTCGGAAGTTGAACGAAAGGTGGTGACGGGGCAACCATTTTGTTATGATTTTCATGGAATCTTCATTCAGAACAGTGGGAAGGCCAAAATCTCCATCGAAAATGAATCCTTTTCTTTGAACAGGGGATGCATTATATTCCTTAGGGCCAACCAAGTTAGGGAATGGGTTGCCGTGACTACCGACTTTTCAGGATATCTCTTGATATTCGAGAATGAGTTTACCGAAACATTTTTTAATGATGACCTCTTCGTCCACCGCTTCCAATTTTTTCAGATCAGCCAGCCGCCCATTCTCCGATGTGAAGACCAGTTGTTTTCTGAATTTGTCGAAAATTGCAAGAGGATTGGTTTAGAATTGAATTATCTCCGTGATGATAGCCATCATTATTTACGATCTCTGTTGTACACTATGCTCATCCGAATGAATCGGATTTATATCGAAGCGTATCGTCTGTCCACAGAGCTCTATCAGGATAGTATTTCCTTGCGGTTTAGAAAGTCCCTGGAAGAAAATATTCGGAGCAAGCAACGGATTGAAGATTACACAGAATTGTTGAAGGTAAGCCGGAGCCAACTCAATAAGGCCCTAAACAAAACTGCAGGAAAGTCAACGGCGGTGGTCATTCGCGACAGGTTGCTTACCGAAGTAAAACGCGACTTACTGTATTCTGACAAAAATATTTCCGACATTGTGTACGAGCTAGGTTTTTCGGACAAATCAAATTTTGTTCGATTTTTTAAAAGACTGACTGGAAACACCCCAAATGAGTTTCGGTCTATTTACCGAAAATGACCATTTATTATCCATATTGACAACTGGCGCGCTTCCTTTTACTTTTTTCTTTGTATCCAACAAAAATAGTCTCGTGGGATTTCGAATTGTCATTATTTCAATAGGTCTTTCATTTATACAAATTGCCTGTAAACAAATAAAAAAGGATGAACAAAGTAGGGCTTTGGCAAAAAGTGATGTATTCTCAACCCAGTTTTGGGCACATCATTATAGCATGGAAATGGATGTCCCCTATGGAGACGACCCAGACCAACGTTTGGATATCTATACCCATGGAAAGTATATTGGGGAACCTAGCTGGTTTACACGAAGTAAAGACAAGAAACCTACCTTGGTGTGGATTCATGGTGGGGGTTGGCGATATGGCAATAAGGAAACTGATGCGTGGTTTTTCACACATTTTTTGGAACGGGGATGGAATGTGGTCAATGTGGAGTATCGCAAGGGTGTGGGAACGGCACCCGATGCGGCGGAAGACGTTCTAACCGTTATGGAATGGATAGGCGACAATGCCGAAACCTATCGATTAGATACCAATACATTCGTGGTTTCGGGTGCCGCGTCCGGGGGCCATTTGGCTCTATTGGCAGGTTTGGTCAACAGTGTGCCCAACAGCCATCCTTCATACGTAGGTAACAAAATACGGATTCATGCCATCGTAAATTGGTATGGAGTGACGGACCTACAAAAAATAGAGACCTACTTAAGCTCATATCTTCCCAATCAAAATTTTGTATCGAATTGGGTGAAAGGCAAAGAAAACATCTCGGAGATTTACAGAAAATACTCTCCCATTTACTACATCACGGAAAACGCACCTTCCATTCTCACGATTCAGGGCGATATGGATACTTTGACCCCATACGACCAAGCTGAACTCCTTCATGAAAAACTGGAAAGCCTCGGTGTTACAAATCAACTATTGACCCTGAAAGGAGGAACACATCTTGGATTCACCGAGGAACAATTCCAACTGATTTTTAAAACCATATTTGCGTTTGTGGGAGATAATCCATGACGGTTCAAATCATGGAAAATGTAACTATAATATAAATCCATTACAGATGACAAGGTACCTTATATTACTTCTTTTACTGCTTTTCAGTACGATTTTCATGGCCCAAGAGGCTCAAAAAAACCCATATTCCTCAATGGAAGATGTTGAAACGCTTTCGGGAATCTTAGGTAGTGCCTATGACGGCATTTCAGGTGAAGCGGGAACTTCCCGTCAACTTGTAGAAATGAGAAAACTGTACGCACCTAATGCCATAATTTTCAAAAACAGTTTAATCAAAGGGAAATCATCGCGGGAAGTTTAGACGTTGGATAAATTCTATGAAGGAATGGGTGATTTAAGGGAATCTGGGTTTTTTGAAGAAGAAATCAACCGAGAGGTAAGAATATTTGGAAATATGGCCCATGTATGGAGTACCTATCAAGTCCGGCATCATAAAAATGGTCCAGTCGTTCGTCGTGGGATCAATAGTATACAACTCCATTTTAAAGATAATAGGTGGTGGATAGTATCTTGGGGTTGGGATGGCGAAAGTGAAGAAAATAGAATTCCTGCCTCCTTCGATTCCTATTAAAGTTTTGCATATATCTGGGATATTTATGACATGAAATGATGAAATTGGACCTGTAAATGGAAGATATTTTGGATAAGGTTCGGGGCGCACTTAAAAACAGGATAGATGAAAATGTGCAGGCGAACGGTCAGAAATTTTCAAAGGAAAAGCTAAAATGCTACGGTGTCAGGACCGCAGTGGTAAGGAATATCGGTAAAACCTTTTTTAAAAGAATCAACTCCAGATCGAAATCCGAAATTTATGATTTATGTGAAGAACTTTGGAGGTCCGGATATTTGGAAGAATCCATTATTGCTTGTAATTGGTCCCATTACCTTCAGAATCAGTTTGAACCGGCTGATTTCATATTATTTCAAAAATGGATCAGCGACTACGTAAGGAATTGGGTCTCTTGCGATGCATTTTGCAATCATACCATGGGCGGGTTTATTGAAATGTATCCAGATAGCGTAAAAAAGCTCAAGGATTTCACCAAGTCGGAAAATCGATGGATGCGTCGTGCCGCTTCCGTGAGTTTAATAGTACCTGCAGGAAAAGGTAAGTTCCTAAAGGATATCTTGGAGATTTCAGATTTGCTTCTTTCGGATAAGGACGACCTGGTGCAAAAAGGGTATGGCTGGATGTTGAAAGTAACCAGTCAATCACATCAACAAGAGGTATTCCACTACATCATGAAAAATAAGTCGGTCATGCCCCGTACAGCTTTGCGATATGCCTTACAGAAAATGCCGAAAGACCTGAAGTCCATTGCGATGGCCAGATAATAGTGTTGTCCTTTTGGTTATTTTTCCAAATGGCTACTGTACCACTCCAACACAATTGTTCAAAGGAACCGGTTCTGGTGCTGACACCAAGGTTTGACCCAATGAATGGAAGGTCTTTTTTTGATAATTCTTACCCTGTATTTTAAGATATTTTTCGGGGCGTTTGGTTTTTTTGTGCATTTCATCGAAAAAAAGTAGGGTATCATCGATGAAGTGTTGTTAATTATAGGGTGGCCGGGGCCTGAGCTAAACCAATCGGTTGCCTGCCCTAAAACCTCAAAATCATGACTGGAGCCTCAACACCCAACCGCATTTTATCAACCCTATTTTTTTCTTTACTATCGGTTTGTCTTTTTGCCCAGTCCAACTGGTCCAACCCAAACTCTTGGCCTTCAGGAAAGGTTCCTGGAGCGAACCAAAATGTGATTGTTCCCGAGGGAAGAACAATTTTACTGGATGTCCATACGCCTAACTTAGGGAGTCTTGAAATAAATGGTACGTTGCTGTTTGCTGATAAGGATGTTAACCTTACGGCACGTTGGATTATGGTACATGGTCTTTTGCAGATAGGTAGTGAAGAAAATCCATTTAAAAATAACGCGACAATTACCCTTACCGGCCCTCAAGAAGACGTGAATACCATGGGCGGTCGATTTTTAGTCTCTATGGCTGGGGGCCAACTGGAAATACACGGTCAAAGCGCAAAAAAGCTCAGTTGGGCCCAGATTTCCAAAAGTGTTGCCACAGGGGACAATCAAATGCTATTGGATAGAAATCCTATAGGATGGAAATCGGGTGATAAGATAGCGATTGCACCTAGTGGTTTTGATGCTTTTGAGACCGAAGAACTTACAATTACGGGTATTTCGGGTAGAACCGTATCCTTTACGCCTTCTTTGCGTTTTCCCCATTTTGGCGAACTTCAGGAATATGAAGGGAAAATATTGGACGAACGTGCCGAGGTAGGTTTGTTGAACCGAAACATCAAGATACAGGGAGCCGCGGATTCATTCGAAAACAAATTTGGTGGACATATTATGATAATGAACTCTTCAGGTCCCGTTCATATTGAGGGTGTGGAGTTCACGGCTTTAGGACAACCGGGCTTGGAGGCAAGATATAATTTTCACTGGCATTTAGCAGGCGATAGAGAAGGGGACTATCTCAGAAATTCCAGTGTGCACCATAGTTTACAACGTGCCGTTGTGGTTCACCAAACGGACCATGTGCTGGTAGAAAATGTGGTTACATACGATGTCCTAAACCACGCTTTCATTCCTGCGGAGGACGGAAATGAAATAGACAATACCTTCAAAAATAATTTGGCACTGTTAACACGAAATCCGGAAAAAGGGTTCTTTGCATTTCCGAAAGATGGTGGAAAGACCAGTACGCAGGGGGAGCAACGCTCTTCCGGTTTTTGGATGAGAAACCCACATAATAATATTATCGGCAATCACGTTGGGGGCGTTGAAAAAGGAAATGGTTTTTTTCTGGATACCAGAGGTCGGTCCAGAGACTTCAAGGATTTTGATTTACTCCCAAGAAATGTTGTTTTTGACGGGAATGTTGCGCACTCCTGTTCAGTCCCGGGAAATCTTGGAAATGAGGGGGTTTCCAATGTAGCAATGTATGGCAAGGTCGGTTTTGGACACGGAATTTTCATGAATACGTTCCAGAATGGAGAGCTCATGTGGACTTTGAGCAACTACACGGGATATAAAAACATGATGAGCGGGGTGTGGTCGGAGATTACCAATGTTACGCTGGAGAACTTCATTTTGGCGGATAATTCCATCGGATTACTTTCATCTGAATCCCATGTTGAAAACACCTTGGTTATCGGAAAAACTGAAAACACCATTGGCGGCCCTAACCGTAATCTTCGACATGGTGATAAACGTGCAGGATATTATTCCATTGCACAAGGTGGTAGCAAAGAACCTAAATTGACGAATGTCACCTTTATCGATATCAACAAAGATATTGAACCAGATAAGGTAGCCGCTGCCGTTGTGGGCGCGGGGATTCATAAAGAAGAAAATTTCCTTAAAGGGATCAAAGTATTGGGCAACACCAAACCCGTATGGATGTCTACAAGGGGCAATAAAGGTAAAAATGAAAATTCGTCGTTTCTTTTGGATGAGGACGGCAGTCTTTCCGGATATGATAGACCAGTCCTTATAGCCCATCCGTATTCAGCCTTAAAACAGGATGCCATCGCCTATCATAAAGAATGGCAAGCCTATATACTGGAAGCGGAAGGAGCTATGCAACTTAGAATTGGGAATATTGGCTTCGACCTTCCGCAAGAAGTATCCCTCATTCGGGACGCGGATAATCTCAGAATCCCAAAAATGCAAAATTCCAAACGCAGGTATTTTAATTTCTTCGGACAACAGAGCTACACGGTAATGGGCCAGTGGGAAATGGAAGACCGGGGCAACAGTATGGAGTTGCGAAGTGTGCTTGGCAAAGAAGGAGAGTGGAGTATTTTCAAGTTTCCCATGCCCTATACGGATACCGAGGTTTTAGGGGAAAATGATTTTTCGATACTCAAGGTGGGTAGCATTGCAGAATTAAACCAGCAAAGTACCAATGCCTATTATTTCAATTCAGATGAAGGAGCCATTTATCTCAAAATGGTAACAGCAGCCGATGGATCGGCCCATGTGACCATTATACCTAAGGGTCAGAATACGGGAAACAACTTCGGACTCCAAATTGGAAGTGAAGAACAGTTTTTCAGGGATTTGACCGTTTATCCCAACCCACTTACCCCAGATTCCAAATTGGAATATACCCTTTTACAAAATGAGTTTCTTTCCATTGATGTTTATGATGTACTCGGCAGAAATTTGGGCACTGTTTTTTCTGGTAAGCAAGATTCCGGTTTCCACAGTATTCCGTTGAACACAATACGACTAAATTCCGGTGTCTATATTTTAAGCATCCGGGTAGGGAGTACATCCATTTCCATTAAAGTCATAAAATCTTAAGGGAACTATGCGTTTTTTTAAACTGGAGAGCGTAAACACCTGTATCTGGACCCTGTTTTGTCTTCTGGGAATGCATATTGCCCAAGCACAGGTGAACGGAGTGTTCGTTGTGGAAAAAGACCAAGAACATATGTTCAGGGATAGCATTTTGGAGGTCGACCAATTGATTATCAAAGGAACCTTTAAACTGGAAGACACCAAGGACGTCAAGCTTAAGTTTTCCAAACTTTTGATTGATGGTGGAAGATTTGTCGCCGGTTCTTCTGAAAATCCTTTTGGGCATCAGCTTTTGTTGGAGTTCGCATCGGAACTTGCATCATTTGAAGTGATAAACGGAGGAAACCTTTATGTTTTTGCAGGCACGAGAAACGAGTTTACAACGGAAAATCCTAGGACAGACAAAAATTCCCATCAAAAAGAATACGAAAGCAACATCCAGTTTTTTGTTAGAGACACCTCCCAAGGTTATATGGCGTTCAGAAATGCAGGGGATATCCATATTTCCGGAGTACAGTTTTCTGGCTTGGGATCCAATGACAATTCGGCAATTTTGATAGCGGATTTGATTCAGAAAGGTTCGTTTCTAAAACACTGCCTGTTCCGAAAATCGCAAAATACAGATTTAGAGCTTACCAACAGTACCCTTGAAGTTACGGAAAATCTGATTTCTTCCGAAGCCGCCACTTCAATTAAAAGTTATAATTCTGGGGTTGCCTCTCCCTCGGTTTTCAGGAACAACCATATTTATAATATGGCTGGGAAAGGTTCTTATGCCGTACTTTTAGAAAACTCCGGTCATCTATTTGAAAACAATACCGTGCTTGTTGAAAATAACACCAATGGGATTGGAATTCTTTTCAAAGAAAAAGCTGTTGCCCAGCGTGAAAGGCCAACCCAGGATTTGAACTTTCACAACAACCATATTATCAATTTATCCAAAAAGAATACCCACACCACAATAGGGTTGGAGGTTGACCATTTTGACTCCAAAGGCATCCAAAAAAGTAATGGAAATAGTATCGAGAATTTCGAAATAGGAGCAGTTTTAAAAAATCCTGGTTTCCTGGTTTCAAATTACAAGTTTATAGACAATACCATCGGTTGCGTTCCTGGGAAATCCTACCTGGAGCAGGTTCGTTTTGTTATGGAAAATCCGGATTTGGGGAAAAAATCCACGGCAATTTGGGTGACCGACCGTTACAGTGGGTCTGCGCCTAAGATAAACGGGATTACCATTCAAAATTATGACTTGGGTTTTCATTTTGAAGGATTGGTTTCCGCCTCAAACTATTTCAGAGAAATCCAATATGATGAACGTACTCGTCCTATGTTTTTTTCAGCGATAGACGCCAAAACCATCATCCATACCCAGGATGGTTCTCTTATGGGGAGGAAAAACACGACACAAAACAGTCCGAGGCAAAAAACTCAGGGGCATCATGGGCATCATACGGCCAAAGCAAAAATCAATATATGTTCCGGATTTGTTGTTTATCCCAAGCAGTCTTTTTTAAATCATTCGGAAAGTAAAACGCTGGCCGCCAATGATGGGGTGAATTACTCCCCAATCTCAAAGTTTGGAAAACTGACCATCGCCACGGGTATGGGACTGACAGACCCCGTACATGAACATGATGGAGCGTTTGATGGAGTAAAGATTTTGAATAGAAAAGGGACGGTAATCACCTTTAAAGAAAAAACCAATACCTACGAATTAGAAGTGATTGCCGACGAATACTACGAATTGGACTTTGGTAGTTTTGATTTGCCATTCTATGACTATGGATTTGAATGGGAAGCTCCATCAGGAAAAAGCATATATTTAAAATTACCGTATCCACACCCAAGTCCCGTGGCAATGCGCTCCTTCGGAAATCAATTGTATGCTGTGGAAAGTAGGGAGGCTTTAACCGATTCTGAAAATTCATCCTTTTATTGGGACAAGCCGAATGGTACGGTCTATTTAAAAATGGTTGCCCAGAGCAATTTTGAAGAAATGGTCATTTACTCCAATGAGGTGCTTACTGAAATTAATGTTGAAGGCTCCAAAATCCCCTTAACGATAAAGACCGATCCATCGGTGGATAAAATCTATTTTGAATACACGCTTCCAAAACCTGGGTGTTATTCAAAACTGGAGGTCCTTGATTATTACGGAAATGTTGTGGAACGGGTATATCACGGTTTCCTCGACAAGGAAACGAACAGGGCAGAAATCAACTTAAAAAACTATGATTTTAAAAATAATGTATACCGCTATGCACTAACTGTGGGGGATAAAGTACATAGGGGCCCGGTATATATTTATTAATGGCGCATAATCAATCTATAGAGGAATTGGAACATAGATGAACTCTGCCTAATTGTTTTAAACCGGCTTTTTGGGAGGCCATCGCCAAAAATTGATTCTTAAAGCAGCAATTTAGGTTTCAAAACATTGGAAAGAACTACCAATACCAGAAGGGTTGCCACAATAATTAAAAAAGTGGTGGCACCTGATTTTTTATCATTTCCTTTCTGACTGAATGTTTCACTTGAAAAATCGAAATAAGCTGCCTTGTTCACCTCGTGGAACTGATGCCTAAACTGATTTCCTGAGCTGGTAATGGTCAAAAGCCGGGAGGCGTGCTCGTTATATTCGAACCCTGTTGTTTTTATGTCCATTCCTTTAGGATTTTTTTCAAGGCCAGTGACCACAAATTCTCCCGTAAAATGACGACCGCCATATCGCATAAAACGAGGAGAAATATTTAGAATCTCACCGTCAATCTCAAATCGCATCACTGTAGCAATGTGCTCCCTCGTGGTATCCAAGAAGCTTTTTGAGTTTAAATTAGCACCTCTTAACTCTGGATTGATTGCGTAAATAGCATCCCGCAAAGAACCTGTTTCTTGTTTAAAACTAAGTATCCAGGTGTTATCCTTGAACTTCAAATGGTATGTTGATACAACCAAGGAGTGTGCGGCGCATCTTTTTGAAAACAAAGCAAAGAACACGATAAACGTTCCGATAAGGATACTTCGCTTGGGGTAACTCATCTCTGAAAGATAGATAGGCATCAATTGTTCGCGAAGTCATTACTGGGGGTCCCCACAAAACACCTGGGAATAGAAGGATACGTATCTGTGATCACATAGATATAGCCCAGTTGTGGGTCGTTATACCCATTACATTCATCCAGGTCTCCAAGGCCGGAAACGTACTCGTAGTCTTGGGTATACGTACCATCGGGACAACCACTTGGTGCCGATATGTCGTCACCACCTCTATCAGAGTTCTTAAGCCTATAACTTGAAGCCAGCTCAGCTACGGCCCCCATTTTGTTACCATATTTGTAATAAATAGGATGACCGTCCGCCGCCCAACCTACCTGCTCAGGGCTCATGCCATTAAGGTTCAATTCGGCTATAAACGATGAAGGAGTTGCATGGGTATGGTATTGACCGCTGGGAAAAACATGGCTGTTGTTACAATCTGTACCCAAATTAATCTCAGAGCTCAAGGCATTTTCGTTCCAGTCCGTATTGTCCTGACCCGTTTCGGTATTCACAAAAAACTCCGCTGCAATTGGCGCCAACACGATACCATTGTAGAGAATTCCAAATCGATATCGGGGACTTCCATTACTCGTCGTCAATGCCGTTGTGGTATTATTTGTACTTGGTGCTGTGGTAATGGTAAATACAAGGTCGATTTCTGTAATCATGTTTGGGTTGCCATTGTTGGGGAATTGTCCAACGTTGTGATTTGGAATGGAATTGGTACTTATGATTCGCTCATTGCCCGACAGTGTTTCTTCATACACGGCATTAATGCCCAAACTGGACTGAATGTCAACGCCACAATTGTTTGGATTCAAATCGATGGAGTAAGTATCGTTCACATTTTGGCAATTGTTTCCCGAACCGGTTGGACCATCCGATTCAGAACTGTTTCCTCCATCAGAATCATCCTCAGCGTTATCAGGAGCATTTTCTGTATTCTGGGGACTACTTTCATCCATTGAAAAAATATTTTCGGTATCCGTGGAACAGCCAAGGGTAAACATCAAGGTGGTAAGGGTAAAAAAAATCGTCAAGTTTTTCATGGGGGTGGTTAAATGGGTTATTGGTTTAAAAACCAAGGAAATACGCAGTAGGTACTTAGATGGTTATAGGCTATAACGATAACCATAACCTATTAATTGTCCATTGAACAAGTCGTCGTTGAAGTTTTTACCTTCATTTCACGACCATTTCCCCATTCTGTAATTTTTTGGAAGAACTGGGCAAACCGCTATTCAACACTAGGAAAAGCGGAAAAGATATCGAATTCCGGGACGAGAACATCTCGTTGGATAGCGACGTTGAACTGGGTCAAAGTGGAAGGGAACTACATGAGAAGATTCAGATTTGGAAAGTTCGAGCAAAAATTATGTTATGTTCTGCAAATGGTTATTCCAAAATTATTTGCCAGTCATTCCAAAAGAATCATTTTTCGTAAATATTAAGTTTTTGAGCGTCAACCTTTTATGAAATTGGCATTCGTTTTTTTGTGCAACGGGTTCAACAATCCATATCCGGTTAATTTAACAGTTTGGATTTGGACACGGGCTCGGTGGTCTCGAAAAGTTTCCTGATACGTTCTCTTTTTTCTTTAGGCGACTCCTTTAGAAACTTTTGATACAAATCAAAAAATCGTACGGGTCTACCTCCATTTTCTTTTGTCCATTGAAGCAGTGTTGCATTAAATCGTTCCTCGCCCAGAGTTCTGGATAGCTGATAAAGTGCTACAGCTCCTTTATGCGCTTCCAGGTACTCGGCTCCATCCGCATATATCAATGCTGGTTCTTGGTTGGGCTCGTCATTTTTCTCAGCAAAATAAAAGTCTTGTTTTTTTTGCAAGACCGATTCCACCGCTTCTTCCCCAAGTTTATTTTTTAATACCTGTAGACCTAAAGTGTGTGGTATAGCCTCGCTGAGCATAGTTGCACCTTGTACATTGGCTAGACGTGTACTGTAATTTATCCACTGTTTCATAATTTGGGTAACGATACTATGAAAGACATATGATTTTTCTGAAATATCTCTGATATCAGCATACCATCCCTCTTTTTCTGAAATGGCTATGGTATTCGGATACGTATAAAACCCATCTTGGTAAAACGGTATTTCCAAAATTCTCAGTTCACTGTAAGGATAGCCCCCCAGCTCTCTCTGGACGAATGCTATGCCACTGTGCAGGGCATCTTCGTAAAGTGCTAAATTGAACGGATGTTTCGGAGAATACAGAATAGTGGTTTTTACTTTTCCAGTTTTACCTTCCCGTACGGATAAATTTGAAGAGGCTAGACACCAGTTAAAGCTTTCGGGATTCGCTATAACATATTTGCGATAGGTCCTGCCTTCTTCCTGCCATTCTTCTACCAATTCACCTGGGGCCAAGGGGATTTGACCGGTTACTGTACCAATGGTGACCGTACCCTTTAGCTTGTCGGCATCCGGAGCTAAAAAGTCCTGTGTTAGCGCGACCTCATCGGTGACCTCTGCCATTCTTGAATCCAATCTTGGCAGACCATTGGATGTTCTCTTTCTATTTTCAACCAACTCTTTATCAGCATCATAACCGAGTATAGGCATGAATTCCTTGATGCTGCCAAAGGATCCATTAAATGTCAAGTCAGGTTGGGCGTTAGCACCACCTTCGGTAAAACCCTGGTATTGCTTGGTCGCTTTTATGCTGAGTTTAGCAGCAGTGTTTGGTAGTAGTGCGGGTGTCAATGGATACGCTATCATATTATGCTCATCAGATATCCATGCTGCCTTAAGGGGAGTTCCATTATACCTTAATTCTTCAATATTAATATGATGTTGATGCGAAAGATAAAGCGTATCAATAGACGTATTGGTGCTATTGGCGAGGGTAGCATCCGCCTCAAATGATGCTTTGCGTTCTGTGGGATAGTAGTCAAAACGTAAGTCCATCGCTGTATATTTGGGATGTGGTTTCTCACCAATATATCCATATCGTTTTTCATAATCCACTTGTAATCTTTCCTCTTCGGCACTCAAAATAAAGTTCCCCTGAGCTGTTGTATTTTTAACGATGAACGATTGCATGAAGAAAAAGACCAAGAGTGTGCCGAGTGCTGCAAACTTGCCCGGTAAAGAAAGTTGGTTTCCCAAAAATCGCCATTTGCGAAGATAATTTTGGTCGGTTCCCCGTTTCCAAAAATGAATGCCCAATAAGATGAACGTTGTGGCAAGCATGGTCCACATGAAAAAGAACCAACCACCGGAAACCATCCATATACCATAGCCGCTAATTTCTGAATATTCTTCTACCCCGGGCACACCGGCATAATAAAAGCGAACTTGCTCCCCCAAGCCTAATGCAAAGGCGATGACATTTGCAAGCACTATGCCCACACTTATAAAGTGGGTCAGATAACGATTATTGGTAACACCTGCCAGAAAGAACACAAGGGCTATTTCAAGTACAAAGGTCAGCCAACCAAAATTATACCCTAAAAGGTCGTAACCGTACAATCCCATCTCAATAAGATTAACTCCACCCTTAATGACTTGAAAAATGATTCCCAACAACACAAACGTGATGGATAATACCAAGGCCACTCCGGACATGGCTATAAAACGCGATAGTTGTGTGACCCATAGCGGAACGGGAAGGGCATCCATAATCTGGTCAATGTTGACCGTCTTGTCTTTAAAAAAAAGCTCTCCTGACCAAATCATTACCAAAATGATCACAAACACTCCAAAAGAAATTCGGAAGTTGGTCATGGTAAAGGTAAGCGGTTGGGTAGGTCCAATATAATAGGAGGCATTCCATAAGAGATTCTGAAGAATAACCATTAATAAAATAAGTCCCAATATGATTTTAAAAGAGGCAGGCCGCACCACGTTTTTAAACTCTAGGAAAGAGAGCGTCACAAGCTTCTTTAGAAAACTTTTGCCTTGAAATGCGAGTTGGGGTTTTTCCAAATTTATCTCAATTGGGGCTGCATCTTCCTGAACTTGGGATGGTGCGACTCCTTTTCCTTTGTTTTTTGAATTGCCAAAGAAGCCTTGAAAGCTGAATTTCAGATAAGAAGCACTGATGAGAAACAGCGATAACCCGAACCAAAAGGCTCGATTCGCCAGTAGATTTCCGGCCAGGTGGATATATTCTGTATTCTTCTCAACCGTTGTCATACCATCATTTATTTCCTCAACAGCTACAAAACTGAAAGGTTCCAACAGGATAAGCAAAAAACTGATTCCGGAAGAGGCCGATATGCCTTGCATGAGAAGGAATAAAATCAGAAGCAGAAATACGGCGAGATAGCTAACGGTAATCTTTCTTGTAAAAACCAATGCAGCGGTAATCATGGCGGTTATCAAGAGTACGTTGGGCAAGACGAGAATGGCAAATCCATGGAGGAGCTGCCCGATAGGGACTGGACCAAACCTACTCGCATCCCCCATGCCCACATAAGGAACCAAAAACAGCCCGACCACAAGCGCAAATGTTATGAACGCATTATAAAGAAAGGCCGCCAAAAACCGACCCCAAAAAAATTGCTTTTCATTAATGGGCAAAGTGTAGACCCAATGAATGGTCTTGTATTGGATTTCTTTGTAGAAAAAGGTCCCGGTTGTAACAGCAAGCACAACAAGCATCCAAAAGCCCCCGGAAGAAAGAATCCGGTAATTGACAATGGGTGCATTCATTAAAAGGTCCTCACTGGGATAAAAGTCAAAAAACCCTTGGGCGTACCAAAGACTTTGAAAAATGAGCAATGCGTAAAAAACTAAGGTCATCCAATGGAACACCCGTTGTTTCATTTCATGGCGTATTATCTTCAACATCATAGTACCCCTGCTTTTTGTTGATTTTGTATCAAATTAAAGTACACATCCTCAAGGGTAGGTGCCTTTCGGTAGAAACCTCCATCCGGCATGTCGTCTGCCACGACGGTAATCATCATCTTTCCCATGTGAAAATGGTTGGCGATAACATCATATTTTTCTTGGTATACTTTTAAGTCTGGGCGTTCGATTTGCTTTTCCCAGATTTTTCCATTCAATGAAGCCTCCACTTCTTCAGGTTTTCCTGTTAGAATGACCTCGCCCTTGCCAATAATGGCCATCTCGTTGCACAAGGTGCTTACATCTTCCACGATATGGGTAGATAATATGACCACATTGTCCTCTCCAAGCTCTGACAACAGATTGTAAAAACGGTTCCGCTCCATGGGATCAAGACCGGCAGTGGGTTCATCCACGATAATGAGCTCAGGGTCGCCCAAGAGTGCCTGCGCAATGCCAAACCGTTGTTTCATTCCTCCAGAATACCCTGCCAATCGTTTTTTTCGCACCCCATACAAATTGACTCTCTGTAAAAGCGCTCCCACTTGGTCTTTGCGCTCGCCTTCTTGCGTAATTCCTTTCATATCCGCGATATGAAGCAAAAGCTCCTCTGCGGTTACATTGGGATACACCCCAAATTCCTGAGGCAGATATCCCAGGACCTTTCTTAGTTCCTCGGGTTGTTTGAGCACATCAATATCATTGAAGGATATAGTGCCCTCATCAGCAGTCTGAAGCGTGGCTAAGGTGCGCATCAAAGTGGACTTTCCGGCACCGTTCTGGCCCAATAGGCCAAACATCCCTTTTCCAATATCAAGCGATACATTTTTTAGTGCTTGTACTCCGTTGGGATAGGTCTTGGATAAATTCTGTATTTCTAGTTTCATAGGATTTGTTGAGCGTGGTATGCCCCATTTTTATGTTCAATTCTTTTACTTGTCAATACATACCTTTATCCCCAAAAACCCATGCATCATCTTGCACTTTTTTACATACTTTTTAGTACAACTTTGGGATTAGGCGGTAGGTCTTCTTTTTATAGTCAAGGTAGTCTTCCCCAAACTGATCTTCCATCATTTGTTCTTCCCTGGCCACCCGAAAAAAATAGAGCAATCCAAAACCGACCATACCAGATAATCCGGCAATATAGTTTTGAAGCAATAAGGGTTGGCATAAACTGGCTATCCAAAGTGCCGAATACATGGGATGTCTAATGTGTTTGTAAATGCCGTGGGTGACCAAGGTATGCTCCTCACGGATTTCAAGACTGACTGACCAATTGCGCCCTAAATCTGCATGGGAACGATAAAAAAGAAGAGCTGCCGGAATTAAAAGCACCGTACCGAGTATATTCAGATATAGGGGAAGTTGGTAATTGGCAAAATTCAACCAAGGACTGAATATGTAAAGCAAAGGGAGTAATGAAACCCCAAGAAAGGTAAGACCCAGCAACCACTTTTCAAGCGCTCCCTTTTGGTCCACATCGATTACATTGGACTTGTTCCGCTTTTCATGGGGTCGTCTTATGATGCCAAGGCTAATGGCGAAAGCCAGATACATGATTTCAAAGATCAAACGGGTCATTGCTGTTGTATTTTCCTGATGCTTTACTGCGATAATGGCGTTTTATACAATGGTTATTCCGGATTTGTCAAAATTTGGTGGTTATTGTGAGGCCGTAGGTCTGCGGTAGGGCAAATGCTGCCGTAGCCAAACCTCCACTTCCAAAACCATAACTGAAATACGTCTCGTCGGTGATGTTCTTTCCCCATACAAATACATCCAGATTTTTGGAGGTCATTCCCAGGCGACCGTTGAGCACCCCATAAGCTTCCTGATTTACGGCATCTGTATTGGCAAAGTCAAAGAAAACGTCGGTCTGGTAATTGTAATCCAAGTTGCCCTCCAAGTTTATTTTCTTGTTCAACGGTAAAATGTAATTCACATTAAGGTTCCCGTTGAACTCAGGAGAGTAGGGGAGCTCCCGCCCTGAAAAATCCAACTCTTGTCCGGTAAAAAAGTCTATGGGATTGTATTCCAGTACCTCCGTGTTCAAATATCCTAGGTTCAGGTTAATGCCCAACCCACGAGTGACAGCCCACTGGCTTTCGAATTCCAGGCCAAAGTTTCTGGATTTTCCGATATTTTCGTTTCCAACTATAAAATTCTCTAGACTTATCAAGGTAAACACCTGTTGATCGGTATAGTTGACCACAAAACCGGTAAGGTTTAATTTTAAGCGGTTATCAAGCAGGGTGGTCTTTATCCCTAATTCATAGTTTACCGTGTTTTCCGGATCAAATGGGGCATCTGCAGGATCACTGACCAGGGTATTTACACCACCAGGCCTAAAACCTCGGGCAACGTTCACAAAAAGGAATACGTTGTCATTTGCTTGGTAGCTTAAAGATACTTTTGGTGAGAAGGCATCAAACTCCGCGCTTTGCGAAAAGGCCGATTCGGGGAGTGCGGGAGTGGAAAAAGAACGCTCCAAACTGGAGTTGTTTTCCTCATAATCAAAACGCAGTCCCCCGGTCAATGTAAATTTATCCGTTATGTCATAAGAAACTTGACCATACACAGCGACTCCTCTTTGTTCAATAACCGTTTCGTCAAAGCGATTGAACGGAAGCAATGGCGCAATGTCTGGGTTGGCAATACCTCCATCGGTACCATTTTCAAAGGTTTCAAACCGGTCATCGTTATTTAGATAGAGAAAAATTCCCGAAGTCCTATTAAAACTACCTTGCGATGTGGATTGCAAACGCAGTTCCTGGGCTACGGTCTGGTAGGTCAATTCTGTACCTCCGGCTTGTAGGTCCAAGGGTGTATAATCAAACTCATCAAACCTTTCTGTATCCGTAATTTGATAAGAAGTCGTGGAATTCAGGGAAAAGGTTTTAAAATCATAATTCAAACTAAGGGCTATATTCTGTGTAAACGCATTCCGAAACACCATTTCATTGAAATTGACTTCGAAAGGACTGTTTTCAAGGATACTTTGCAACGGATTTTGTTCAGAAATCAAGACAAAGGCAGAGGCCTTTGATTCTCGCCGCTGAAGACTATAAAGTAAAGAAAGGTCCAGTTTTTCGTTGGCATAGTATTTCATCCTAAAATTGGCGTCAATGGCCTCCCTATTTTGAAGTTCCTCCCCGTTAAAGGTGTTTGTTACAAATCCGTCGCGGTCTAGAATGTTGGCGTTGGCCCTAAAAAACAGCTTGTCTTTTACAACGGGTGTACTCAAGCCAAAACCGAACTCTTTTGAATCAAGGTTGCCAAAACCTACAGTGCCATAGCCGGTAATCTGGTTTGAAGGACTTTTGGACGTTATTTTGCTGACCCCAGCAAGGGCATTTCTACCGTACAAGGTTCCCTGGGGTCCCCGCAATACTTCAATTTGATCGACGTCGCTTAAGTTGATAGGGAAGTTGATGGTGGAAAAATAAGGAACGCCATCTAGGTATAGACCAATCGCGGGATTGGTGTCCACGGTAGTGATACCCCGGCTCGCAATTAAGGTGAAGGCACCAATTCCCCCATCATCATAGGTTCGGAAGTTTGGGGCGATGCTGTTGAGTTCGGTAAATTGTTTAATCTGCAATTGTTCCACTTGCTTCGTCCCTATGGCCGAAACGGATGCCGCTGTTTTCTGTATATCCTGTAAACGACGATTGGCAGTGACCACCACCTCACCCAACTGGTCCGAAGTCTGTGAAAGCGTGAAATCAAAAGAGGTATCGCTGGGGACATTTATTTGTTGGGTAATCGGCCGGTAGCCCAAATAACTTATTCGTATAAAGTACGGTCCCTCGTTCAAACCTTGAATTGTAAATTTACCTTCAACGTCTGAGGAAGCTCCTTTTGAGGACTCCAAAAGTAGAATATTGGCCCCAAGTATGGGATTCCCGTCAACATCTGTAACCGTACCTTGAATCACAGCATCTTGGGCATTCAACCCAATTACTGTGAGGAATAATGAAAAAACAATGAAGTATTTGTGGTGCATGGTGGTAGAAAAGTTGGTATTATCTGGAATAATTATAAATTAGAGTCCGGGCAAATGTAATCGTGGGCCGCAAAAAATCACATGCGCAAAACGTAATAAAAACTATGTGAAACGTAATTTATGAGAACAAGGATATACAGCTCAGAAATGAACGAAATGATTATTGAGGCGAAGTATCCGGAAATGTTTTGTGATTCTTCCAAAATCATTACGGAAAGAAAGTATTCCGTTGACCTCTTTATTGGAAAAGGTCAATGTAATGAAGTGTTTTTCGATAATATGTATATCGGTTATGGGGAATTTCAACTTCTGAAGGACACCAACTTTTACTATGAAAGTGAATCGGAGTCGGTAGAGATGACTTTCTTATTGGATGGTTATATGGAAACGGCTTCTTCAACTTTTGAAAATCATTTTCTGATGCAAAGGGGTTGTCATAATATCGTGTATACAAAAAACTTCAGAGGCTCGCAGACCTCATATGCCAAACGGGCGTCCAAGGTTTTGAAAATCAATTTGAGCCCGGCCTTGTTTTTAAAATACATCCCTGAAGGAAACAAAACTTATGAGAAGATGGAAGCTTGTATCGGACGAGGAAAAAATCATCTCTTATTCGAAGCCGGATTCACAATTACCTCACAAATGTATTCTTTAATAGCAGATATTTTGGGATGTTACCGGAAAGGACTCTACAAGAAAATGTATCTGGAATCAAAGGTCATCGAACTCCTGATGTTACAGATGGAACAGTTACAACCCGAAATCTTTTCTGATAGTTTAAGTTTAAAAAAACATCATGTGGAAAAAATCTACCATGTTAAGGAGCTTTTGGAAAGCGATGTCAAAAGTATTATGAGCCTTACTGAACTGGCCAAAAAAGTGGGCTCTAATACATGTACTTTAAAAAAGGGGTTCAAAGAGATTTTCGGAACGTCAATATATAACTATTGGAAAGTTTTGCGTCTACAGGAGGCCAAGACTATACTTTGCAATGAACAGATAACGGTTAAGGAGGTTTCAAGAAGAATAGGATACCGTAGTCCTGAAAATTTTACATCAGCATTCAAAAAACAATTTGGCGTTTCACCTAGTCGAATTAAAAACTGAATTGGAGTTCTCCTTAGTTATCCACTACATCCTTTTAATTCACGAGTGCACTATTTAAAAACGAAAGTTTAGGGTAGGGTGTAAAGCCCATGAAAGCTTTATAAATCCCACTATGTCAAATACATCTGAATAAGCCCATAATCCAGAAATATTGTTTCTCCGGTATTCCTATCAAGTTTAACAATTTGACAGTAAAAACTTAACAGGTTAAAAGGTCTAAAATCGTAAATTGTAGGAAAATACCCATTATGAGAGCTAAATTATTTCCATTTTTCTTGGGATTGGTCTGTTTGAGCTGCTCAACAGAGACCGCGCTGGAAGAATCCAGCAATGACCTCAATTTTGTAACAGCTTTATCTGGTGGAAATTGCAGTAACAACTTTATCAACCCGCTCTGGCTCAGTGAACCGGGAAGTTGTTTAGTTGAATCGAGAAATCAATGGGGGAACCCTATTTTTACCACGGAAACTAAAATCAGTGGCTATGTAAGCAGTAGTGTTTTGGTGAATCATAGTCGGACGGTAACCGTAATGTACAGTTACACGGACAAGGATTCTCCAAACTTGGAGGAAATACTGGACATAGAAGATTTTGTAATACCGGCCAACAAAAGAACTTCTGCCACAAGACCAGTTCTTAGAGATGTCCGGTTTAAAGCTGTCGGTACCGTTCGGCTCAGCATACTTGAAGTAGAGGCTAATGGAGCGCCTACTGGTTGTTATGTGGGTAGAGAGTTTACGATAGATTTTGCCAATTGTCAAAAAGAACCAAATCCTCCTCCAAAACTTGAATTGCCCAAGTTGTAACGCAATGGATTCTGAACCATACGGCCTCTACCTAGCCGATACAATCCAACAATAGGTTCTTGATGCCATTATCATTCAATAACAATCACGAGCCAGAGTGTTACGATGATGGATTCTTAACTGCTTAAATCAAAGTAAATACCTAATTTTCGTCAACTACACTGGAAACTTGGCCGTATCTCAAAAAATAGGGCTAAGTTTCTTTTTTTGATTCGACCAGAAGAAATCCCGAAAGGAAACCACCGCACTTATAAGATTAGAAAATACTTCCCATTTTTAGGTTTTGGAAATTGTCCTACCAACCGCAATGGACTTCGATCAAAAAACAGGTTTAACGATTAGCGGAAAAACCTGAATTTTTTTGTTGGTATATCTAGTACCAGAATAGTAAATTTAAGGAGTTAAGGATTAACCAGACCAGGAATGACATGGTTGAACTAGACTGTTGAAAGAATCAAAAAAATGGAAAGAAACAATCTTAAATATACACTTCGGGAAATAGTAATTGTAATAATCGGGATAACCATCGCCTTTAGTATCAACAAATGTTCTGATAATATAAAAAACAAACGTTTGCGAAAAGAGTACATGTTAAACTTGAAGAGCGATATCACTTTGGATAAGGAACAACTGGAAAAGCACAGTCTGGAAATTGAAAAAAAAATCAATATCTGCAACCAAATGATAGCGTTGTTGGGGAATAGTTCCGAAGAAAACCTGGAGTTGTTTGGGATGACTTTTGAACTGTTACAATACGAGTCGTTCAATCCTGAAAACATTACCTACAGAACCTTGATCAATTCGGGAGATTTAAAATTACTGGACGATTTTGAGCTCAAGACCGCCATTCAGCGACATTATGCAAATTATGAAGCCGTTCAGGACATTTATTTAAAACACAGAAGCTTAATACGGGATTATTTGGGAAACTATATGATAAACTATGCCGACTATGATGAGTTTGCTAAGGGCAAGCTTCCTTTTCTGGATAAGTCAAGGTTGAAGAACATTATCCGGGCGTTGACCACCACTTTGAATGAAAAAAAAGAGGCGGCGCAAGTTGGATTCGATAGTTGTAATGAGCTTTTGTCCGTTCTTGAACCTTCCTAATACAGGGAAAAATTAAGGATTACCATGAAATGTTACTCCTGATAGTTTTTCGAATCCAGCAAAACCAGTACATGTAATTCAAGATTTGACTCAAAGCTTGGTTCCCTGGTTCTCCACTAGATGTAGTTATCCTCTTGAACCCATTATATCTATTACATTGGAAAACTAAAATGGTTACAAACCCAAGGCACGCTACATTCGTAAGGACCTTTTGAATTCAGAAGGGGTACTGCCCGTTTTCGATTTGAACAGTTTACTGAAGGATTGTGGATATTCAAAACCCAGTTCATAAGCGATGTCACTTATTGACATCTCACCGATACTTAGTCTTTCTTTGGCCTTTTCAACAATCTTGTCCTGTATGAATTGTTGTGTGCTTTTACCTGTCAGTACCTTTAGAAGACCACTCAGGTAATTGGGCGATACGTTTAGCGCATCTGCAACATCCTTTACCGAAGGTGGATAACCGTTTTTCAAGTTTTCATCATTAAAATGACAGTTCAACAGTTCTTCCAATCTAACCAGTACACTATGGTTTTCCTTTTCCCTGGTGAGGAATTGCCTATGGTAAAACCTGTCCGCATAGTTCAACAAGGTTGCTATTTGGGAAACAATGACGGGCCTGCTGAACTTATCCATATTGGCCAGATGTTCTTCACGGATATTTTGAAATATCCCATCCATCGTTTTTTTCTCCTTTTCAGATACGTGAAGGGCTTCATTTACGGCATTGCCGAAATAGTCGAAGTTCTTATTACGCTTCATCAAGGGGTCGTTCCAAAGAAATTCAGGATGGACCAGTAACAACCACCCGGAATGCGTAAGCCTGTTTTTCGCTTGAATGGAATACACTTGGTTCGGTGCAATGAATATCATACTACCCTCATCGAAATCGTATTCTCGCTGCCCGTAGTACATCGAGGCGTTCACGTTGGTCTTCAATGCAACGGCATAAAAGTCTTGTATGATATGTGCTGGTTCGTATGTATTGAGACCGATTATATCTTCTATCCTAAACACGCTCACTAGTGGGTGTGCCGGTTTGGCCAAACCCCTGAGTTCATGGTACTGCTTAATGGATCTTATCCTGAACGGTTCCATTTTTAGTTGTTTTTTTACAATGTACTGGTACTATCCTCGAAATGCAAACCATCATGGCAGATTCCCATAGACCGAAAAACTGCGCCTTAAACAAGACCAATCAGGAATTTTCGTAGGCCCGCGCAAAGTCCTCTGCAAATTCCCTCAACTTGACCTTCCCTAATGTCTTTGGCCTGTTCACCTTATAGTCCTCATAAAGCAGTCCGTTTCTAATGGCGGCGTACATCTCTGTCATTTCCGCTGCAATCTTGGGCTGCATGCCGATGTTTTCCAAACTGTCCTGTAATTGTTCATCGGTTAGCATCACCCATTTAAGGTCAGGCTTGCCTATTGCACTGCCCAGGATGCTTGCCACTTCTTGATAGGTCAATTCCTCACTGGCCACATAACGCACCTTTCGTCCACCTGGATGTGCTTCCAGTTCTTCCACTACACTCGTTGCAATATCTTCCGGGGACACCCACACATTCACATTGTCCGCCGCGAGATTGCTGCCAATAATACCTTGGTGCTTGATAAGTGGGATGAACTGGTAGAGATTGTAGTAGATTTCTACCGGACGCACATGAGTGATTCCAATATGGTTTGGTAGTCCATCCAGGGCGCGTTCTACATGATAAGTACCTTTAAGAATGCCATTTCCCTCATTTAGATGGGCACCGATGCTACTTAAATTGACCACATGGTCGACCGTTGTGTTTTCCAAGGCCTTTGCAAAACTGTTCCCAAGATTTTTAAAGTATCCCAGCAAGTCAAGTTGATGGTCAAAATAATTAGCAGGGGGTACCATGGTATACACTGCATCTGCCCCTTTAAAAGTAGATTTTAAAAAGTCGGTATCCCGTTTCTGTCCAATTGCGGGTATCGCTCCCAGCGATTTGATGTCGTTTGCCCTGTTCGAATTGCTGCTGATTACGGTGACGCTATGGCCCAATGCAA
This sequence comes from uncultured Allomuricauda sp., assembly GCF_937884665.1. Taxonomy (GTDB): domain Bacteria; phylum Bacteroidota; class Bacteroidia; order Flavobacteriales; family Flavobacteriaceae; genus Flagellimonas. The sequence goes on from NZ_CAKZYF010000064.1 coordinate 27,143, forward strand.
CTAGTTTTCTTGTTAAGGGTTTTCCAATGCGGCCCAATGAACCGGAAAGTGTTATTTTCTTCTTCAAAACGATTGATTTTTATTTGTCATATTTAAAATGTAGTGCGTTTATTGACCGTGCCCAACAGCTAATTGCCACTGGTTCCGGGACCAGTGTCATCAGGAAAACCTGTTTCAATGGGCCCATCGAACATCACATACGCCGTGCATCTTCGCGATAGGCAGTTTGCGGCGTGCAGTTCATCCTTAGGTTGATAAATGTATGAACCAGGTACAAGGATAGGGGCATTCTCCTCGCTGCCAGTTTCATCCCAATGCTTCATGGTACCTTCTATGAGCCAAAGATGATATCCATAGGTATGATTATGGAGTCTACCACTTCCTGAATAGTTCTGGGAATATCTGAATAGGGTGAGGGATGGTCCTTTTTCTGGGTCTCCTTCTAAAATGTGCAATTGGGGTCCCTTGGGACTAAATTCATGAAGAGGGTGGAATTTTCGTTCCAATGCGTCGTTAAAGGGCATGATGACCAAATTTGAACTATTTGGCTTGTGCCAGGGGTTCCGTTCTTTATGCTGTGCAGATACACACTCGACCAGCAAACTAAAAATGATCGCTGCTAAAAGGAAATAGTTCATTTTGTAAGGTTTTGATAGCTCCAAGAATACAGAAGAGGATGGGACCTTCCCCATATTTAAAGTACTTCCCGTCGCTAATTGTATTTTCAATGCTTTTAAATTCTGAATCATACCGCAAAGCTCACCAAGAAAAGAACACCGCTAGTGTCCAAATATGCTTTTGTTGTGTTCAAATGTCAGCATACTTTGGCTGGGGAACACTTTCCACACAAACCGATACGCTTATCTTGAGTGAAGAAAGACAGATTGATTTTACAGAAGCATCTTGATGAGTTCAGATAACTTTTTCCGTTGTTCAAAGCCATCTTCGGCCGACTTAGAGGGGTCTTTAAAGTCCAACCCTTTAAATCTGAAACAAATCAAATCAACGTGGTTTTGGGCTAAAATTCATACTTTACTTCGTAGTTTAAGAATTAAGATGTTATCAAACCACAAGTATTTTCAATGGTACTATTCCAATAAAAACAAGCATGCGTTGTTCAATATTGGAACAACATTGTTTATCTGGATTTTCCTCTTTATCGCCAAACCTTTTGGAATAGGTTCCAACAATGTCCCTTCTGAATTCTTGGTCGGTCTCTATTTGATGATTTTCGCCATGACCTGGACTGCGATTAGCTATTTTACTGATTTTTCTATTCGAATTCTGGAAAGTTTAAAGTTTAGGTACAATCCAATAACAGGGCTTTATCAATTTCTGATTAAAATAGTTCTATTGGTGCATTCAATCCTCATAATACGATTGATGCTATGCAATTGGTCATGTATTGACCATTACGAATATGTTGAGATTTGGTTCGCTGTAGGTTTGATGATTGGCATTAGTTATCTGATCTATACTTTGCACGCCAAACATTTGTATTTTAAAAGCATAGTGGATAAAAGCAATGATGACAGCTTACTTGTACTTAATTCATCAGGAAAGTATCAATTCAAAAAACCCATTGACACTATCGTTTATTTAAAATCAGAAGACAACTATATCAAAATAGTCTATTTGGATGAGAACCAAATCCTTAAATCAGAATTGGTACGATTAACACTGGCCTCAGCCGAAAAACAACTTTTATCCTACACTCAATTTTCTCGTATCCATCGATCGTACATCGTAAATTTAAAATTCTTAAAAGCCCGTAGGGTGAACGATTCCATGACGCTCAATCTCGAACCAGATTCCATAAAATTGCCTGTTTCCAGAACGTTTAAAAAGGCACTGATGGATAAGATAGGGTATAACGTTGGCCACAAATAAGAGGTCAGTTACCACATTTTAGTTTATTTAAAAAATTCTACTACTTAAGTTATATACTTTGAGACATATTTAAAGACCAATCTTTAAAAGGTTTTTGACTAATTGTGTAAAATGCAATAGCGATGTTCTCTTCCAGTGCCATTAAAAATTACAATACCGAGTATGTTGGAGCGATTGCCGGTATTCTTTCAATTCTGTTCTATCTCAGCGCAGCGGTATTTTCATTTTTACCGGATTTTATCAGCCGTCTGTTCGCCTTTTCATTTCCCTTGCTCTGGATTATTTCATTTTTAGGACTTTATAAATTTCTTTCTAAAGATTATTTGGGAACTTCACTTCAAGTAGCATTTTTATTTGGGATTATCGGTGGGGCAATTGCTTGTACATTTCTAGTTATTCAACAAGCAAATTTAATTTGGTACCAAGAGTCCCTAAACACCGCTCAAACGGAGGAGGCAAAACAAATGGCAAAAACAATCTTTTTAGGAATTAACAGGATTCAATGTGCCATGGACGTAGCCTTTGATATTTTCATTACGCTTTCCTGGATTCTATTTGGATTAAATATTGCAAGGAGCAAAAATTTCAAGCCGGTCCTCGGTTATGCTGGAAGCTTTATCGCTTTTGGACTGTTGGTTTTAAACATATATACCTTTCCGGATGCTCCCGCGGAAAAAGGATTATTTGACCTTGGTCCTTTTTTGGGAATCTGGGCATTGGTCTTTTACACTTTTTTCTTTTTTAAAGTAAGGGTACTT
>NZ_CAKZYF010000065.1 GCF_937884665.1 uncultured Allomuricauda sp.
TATATTTGAATGTCTGGTGAGGAAGGACAATATGAGGCAACGTGGGAACGACCTTGAGAAGCGCCAAAACCCAGACCGAGACGCATTGTCTATGAAAAGGTTTTGACTTGTCAGGGCCTTTTTTTTTGGCCAAAAACTTCGCGCGGAAACCTGAAATTTTGGCAGCTAACAATAGATAAAATCTATGATTTTTACAGATAATGCATTTCGTGGAAAATGCTAAAAGAAATCCCGTAAAAAACTTCAAAATAACGACGTTAAGGAGATATTTTGTCCTTATTAAGCCTCACGGCGCTTAAGTAGGAGGGTGGGAGGGTTGATTGAATTACATTATTATAACAAGTTATAAATAAATTATGGAGCCCTAAAATAGTAGTAAAATCAATGCTTAACAGCGATTTAAGGGGTTTTTGTTTCCGAAAAGAGGTGTTTTGTTTCCCTTAAAAGGGATTTTTTCTTCCACACAGTATTTCACTGTATTATTCAGTTATAATATTGATAGTAAGACTATTAGACAATCATAAAAATAAAATGCACAATTTTGTAAAGGGGTTTTCATTTCCGTAAAGGGGTTTTCATTTCCGTAAAGGGGTACTATTCTTCCACAAAGGGAAAATAAGGTCTTGTAGCGCTTTTTTATTTGAAAGGGGTTTTTGTTTCCGAAAAGGTCTATTGCTTACCATACCCAAAGACAATCCCATAAATATAGCCTGGGACGTTATCGATTTTCCTATGGTCGTGGCGCTGATACTCTCCATAGTATTTGTTTCCGTGATGGTCCCGTTTGGCAACAATCCGTTCCCGGATCCTACCTGAAATCTCACTTGTTTTGAAATCACTAACTATTTTTCGGGCCTGGTTGTTTGACAGGCCGTAGCCAATCAATATATCGTATCCTTTTTTCTGGTCATCTGATAGATTGACAAGCTCGTCATCATATTCAACATCGATGAATATACTTCGTACAGGCCGACCTTCGGTAGCGAAATAGTTGCTTTTAATGGTTTTTATCTTAATGCCCGAATCTTTGTGGTCTGATATTTCTTTTAGCCACTGATTCAGTTTTTTCCTCAGAGTTTTCCACCCTTCTACCCCCTTATACTTTGTTTGGACAAACTCCTGCATTACCAAGTTGAAAATATTGGTCTGGATATCTTCATCTTTCACATCTACAAGATGTCCATAACCAAGCATTAAATAGAGTTCCTCTTTACTAAACTCGTATCGATATTTCTTTAGCTTGCGATACTGTAAAAGTTTAGTGAACAACTTCTTGGTAGAGCTTTCCTTAAAATCTATGAAGGTTTCCGGCAAGTAAGCAACATAAGTGTCGTATTCTGGATAACTGGCCTCAAAAGCCTCCCTAATAAGCCTGTTGTCCTTAAAGTGGCCCTCTTCAAGCTTATTGATGTAGAATAGGGGTAGTACATCATCGATAATAGATACATCCAGGCTAAAGTCTTTATTAACCGTACAGCGCTTAAACAAATTATAGTGGGAATATAGCCTATCCCCTTTCCTATACTTAAACGTTACTTTGGATTCTAAAAGGTCCGAAGTCAAATTGGTAAAGTGCCCATGTCTAACATCAGAAAGCTTAAGCCCTTTAGCTTCAAAATATGGTTTTAGGTCTATCGTGAAATCAGATTTAATCGTTTTCTGCTTACTTGTCTTGTCTTGAACAAGCATGATGAAGTCCCGCTGTGTTGGAGTGAAACTATAGTAAGCATCCACGAACCTCATGGGCTGAAGGACCTTGTTGGATTTTTTATTTATGCTGTTCATCAATTATTATAGTTTTAATGTGATTTGTCAACTGGATGGGTTCACCTTTTATTTAAATCCATAGATGATACAATTTCGCCAGCTTTGTTGATTTTTACCTTAGCCTTGCCCGTGATTTCCTTGTTAAAGAGCACGACCATTGTTCTCTTGGTTTGGGTTTGGCCGTCAACATCAATGTTGTCTTTTTCCAATTGAAAATCCACGGTGTGCCACCCGTCTTGAATCTCTTTTTCCATAAAGGCGTTAGTCCTTTGATAGAACCGCCAAAGTGGTTCATTCGTCTCTTGTTCGTAGTAGACGAATTTTGCATCCACAAAGGAATAATCCTGAATTTTTGTCTTTAGCTTGTCCTGCGCTAGCAAGCCCATAGGCATGGCCGCCAGAAGCAGCAATAAAATAATCTTGCGTTTCATATATTGTTATTTAATGTTTCACAAACTCCCCCGCAGGGCCTATTCAAACTCTAAATTCTCTTTCACGGCAATATCCTCAACCTTCCTCAAAAAATTCTCAAAGATTTTATAGGAATGGATAAGCTTACCGTTTTGAATAATATGGTATCTATCCCCTACCCTTTTGGTATCCAGAACAATACTTTCGTTCAATAAGGTAATGGTATCTCCAATTTTTATGTTCCGCTCAAATATCACTTCGTCCATTAGCTTATCCAAACTTTCGATTTTTGAGGCTCCCCTGGAGGGTTTGTCCAGAAATGATTCCAACCTATTGATATGGGCCAATACTGCGCCCTCAAATTCTTCCCTTGAAATCTTTACCCTGCCTGATTGACAATAAACGGGAGAATCTGTCTTGTTGAAAAAGATGTGTGCATCACCGTCGTAATGCCTATTGTCTTCCGAAAGGTTGACCATAAGGGTCTTGTGCTCGGTTATCCGCCAATACTGGTTGTTCCGCTTCCAATAGCCTAAATGCTTCTTGTCAAGTATCATGATTCTTATTTATTTGTTTTAAGGAAACTCCCCCAAACTGGGCTATTTCAAATAGGTTAATACATCTCTAATAGCATCAGGAACCTGTTCGATTTTGATTTCTTCATGTTCCGGACTGATTACCCAAGAATTTTGATAATGTATAATCACTTCAAGATCTCTGCATCCACCATCGGAGTGTTTCCCAAAATCGTATTTCTTATTGTACTCCACCATAAGGCACTGGTTCTTGTTCTTGGTAAAGTAGTAGTTGGCCAAATTCTCTTTTTGTCTATACCGATGTATTTTCTTTTTCCCTATTGCTTTAAGAAACCCCCCCCGGAGGGCTGTTCAGTTCAATTTTTCAAACCTTATGTCCATGTGCTCCCCGATAATGAACACCTCGCCTATTATATCCCTAGAGGAAGTCAGCTCGATTTCACATTCTCCACCTTGGGAATCATATGATAGAAATTTAGCCTCAATATCCGTTTCGACAAATTTGTTCTCCTTGTAGGCTGCCAGGCACTCCATAAAAAGGTTGGCCCTTTTTGTTTCCATTTTAGTAACCAGTCTGTTCATGCTTTTGAATGTATTTTTATAATTAAGAAACTCCCCCAAGTAGCTAATCGCAATCAAACCCGGAGTCAAACCATTTCCCCTTGCTATTACATTTGAGCAAATTTCCCCCAACGCACCAAGTATCTCCCTTCTTACATGAGCCGGATGCCTTTTGAGCTTCTTCCTTGGTCATTTCAAATTCTTTGCCGTCGATTGTAACCTTTACTTTGTCCATATTTCAGTTTTTAGTTAGACTTTGAATTAATTATGGTTTTCCGTATCTTAAAGTCAAATGTTAAATCCCATTTGACATAATACCCGTTATGGAACCTTCCGTTTTTTACTTTTTTTCCGCTCCCGTCCCCCGCCCTTGTTGAAAAAAGGCCCCTCTAGTGGCCATACGGCCGAATATTATCGCCCTGACTATTTTAAGAACCCTTTAACGTTCCTGTAGGGCTTCTTTCATTTTAACACCCGATATCCCCTTTTTTGCTTTCAATCCGTAACTGGGTTTTTTCCGGTGTTCCTACAGATCTCAATCGTTGTTTTCTTCCCATCCCGGGATCCTTTCCTTCAGAATTTCACGCTCCCTCCTTTCCTCCTCCCTCGTCTCAAGGGCCTCTTTGCAATAGAACTCGTTTTCCATCTCCTTGAGCGCTTCCAGGAGTTTCCTAAGGCTCTCGTTGCGGCGGTGTTGCCAGTCGGTCTTTGGGAGTCCCTCCCGCTCATCGAGCGCGTCCTCCAGTGCCAGTGTCCATTTCATATCTTTTGTTCGTTTGGGTTCTCCATAAGGTTTGTCATTTATGGGCATGTTTCCATTTTTCCAAATCCTCTACCTGTTCCGAATAATAAAGCCCGTCGTCCTCTGGTTCCTCGTCATCCAAGCATATGTCCCCATCCCTGTCGAGAAGCACGCCGATGCCCTTTGCCCGCCATTCATCGTACATTTTATCCAATCTTTCGATAGGGAAGGCCCCTACTTTCCTCTGGGCATTAATGTCGAATACGTCAATACTGGTTTTCATGTTCTTCATTTCTTAGATTCATTTTCCCAAACTCAGGTTCGTTCGTATCGTTATATAATCCTCTGCTGTGTAGAAGTCCATGATGTCGCCGGCACCAAGAACCTCCTTGAGGTATTGTCTCGTCCTACATTCACCGTTGGTGAAGAAATAGTCCCAAAGGAAATCTATCTCCGCTTCGGTGTCCTTTACCGATCTCTGGAACAGGCTGTCATACTCATTTATCTTATCAATTATTTTTTCAGGTGTCATGTATTCTTAATCTATTTTTCAATTATTCATCTTCATTTCTCAAAGCGGCCCAAGCCTTATAGTCCTCTTCGTTTAAATTTCGTTTCATCCACTCCCCCATTCCGACGTCGTTTTTTTCATTCACGTACCTGGTAAACGAGAGTATGCCCTTGCACAGTTCAAAACCTTTCATTTCCATGTCCCTACGAATAGTATTGGGCAATCCCTCAAGCCATTCCTTAAAATCTTCTTCCGTTGGCTCAAGTTCATCTGCCTGGCGGTGGTAGATGTAAGCAGCGTTCCCCAATCGGAATATCCTAGCGTGTTCTTCGCGCATTTCTTCAGGAAGCTTTGCCAAGAGCTCCGCCTGGTTTACCCGCTGTTCTTTATTTGGATGCTCCACAACTTAACATTCTATATTTCGTAATGCTTCAAAATCTTCCCAGGACTTCTGCCCCGCTCTGCTCAATTCAAGGAAGGCCTCTTTTCTGATTTTAAAGGGAGAAATGTCCCGCCCCAAACCATTGAACTCCTTCAGGCACAATCTCCGCAATATATTATAGAGTCTGCCGCTCGGTTTTGGTACGGTTTCCAACCATTCCTCAAGGCCCATCAAATTCGCCCGGTCCCCATTTCGCCTGATTTTGGCGAGCTCATCCTGAACCACTTCCTTTTCCCTGTGCTCCAATTCTTCTCTGGTCAATGTCCTCAAATGCCGTTTATAGACATGCTCTTCTGAAAGTACCGTTTCTACCCTTTCCTCAAACCTGGGGTTTTCGCTGTTGGGATCCTTGCTCTTAAAAAAGGCGGTTGTTAGGAAACCCTGCGGGGTACTGGCCTTTGTCACCCTGAAATCAACAAGCTCATAAATTTCACCCTCTACACTCCAGAGCTGCCCCCTTTGCATTTCATACCGGCTCATTGCTTTTCCGAAATATGCTTTTTGTACAATCTCTCAAGCGCATCGATGCGTTCGGAGCTCAGGCCTCCAATCTTGTTACGTTCATAGAGCGGATCCACCTCCATATCATAGAGTTGAAGAAAAAAGGCTCTTAAGCAACGTACAAAAGGATAGCGGTGTTCCTTGTACACAAAACCGGCCTGGCTTTCTGGAAACCGTTTAAGAAATTCCCCTACCCTAATGGTCCGCACTGCTTTTTTTGGATAGGTTTCATCGGAATAGAAATTGATGGTCAATTCCTCGCCGAAAACGGTCCTGGGGGAGTTTTTCCTTTTTGCTTTAACGTCTTCCATATATACATTCATTAGATTTATTTGAGTTGTGCCTGCTTCAAAATACTGTTAAGTGTTCCTTTTGGCACGTCATCAGAAAGGTGGTGATACGCAACCGTTACAATCCCTTTTTTGGTATTGTGCCTATAGGCTCTGTGGCTTCCTTTTTGTCTCACCTGATACCATCCATCCTTTTCAATCAACTTGACGATTTGACGGTATTTCATGACCCCGTTATCACTAACATTTGGGAATCTGAAGAAGGTTCCGGTATCGTTAGGCCTTCTTCCTCCATTACCTCTAAATGTAGGGTCATCGCTTCGATGATGTTCCTTTCAATTTCTTCACGGTCAGCTCCCGCAGATGTACATCCGGGAAGATCTGGAACATAGGCACTGTACCCGTCCATGGACTTTTCGTAGATGACCAAATATTTTCTTGTGCTCATATCAACTTTCTATTTTACGTTTTTGGGCCAACAGTAATATTGCATCGTCAAGGGCATCCGCCAAGCTGTACTTAGAATTGTCCAGTTTTCCCATGATATGAATTTTGTTCAATAGTTCGCTCGTGGTTGTCCGCATGTAAAAACTCCGGTAGGCCTTCTCATTGGCTTCCTTGTTTTCGGTAGGTTTAGGGGATTTGGTTGTACCCCTGCCACTTTTCCCCATTAGGGTCTTAAGTCCTTGTTTGTCTGACATAATTAAACAGTTTGTTTTTCCAGTTTCTTTATTTTATTCAATACCTCTTGTCCAAGTTTCGCATAATCATTTGCGGCATGGCTTCGCCGGTTGTATTCAAAAATGGTCTTTTTCTTGAATTGTGAACCGCTAACATCGGTATTGTCCCGAATCATCGTCTTGAATAGGGCGTCGTTCCATCCCCTTTCCTTGAACTCGTCCATAATCCACTTTCCAATATTGAGCCGGTCATCATATTTGGTGACCAGAATCCCAAGAAGTACCAAATCCTCGTTGGCCTGCTCATTGATGATTTCCGTAACATATTCTATCATATCCTCTGCCCCGTCCACTGAAAAGTATTCTGCCTCTATCGGGATGATGACATAATCTGATGCGCACAGGGCATTAAGGGTTATTAGGTTCCTTGCCGGTGGACAATCAACGAAAACGTAATCATAGTTCCCAACTATCTTGGACAAGCTTTTCTTAAGGATATACTCCCGGTGCATTTTATTTTGGATATCGAGGTCCACACTGATAAGGTCGCCCGAAGGAATCAAAAAAAGGTTTTTCCTTACTTCAATAGGTGTTGCTGTTCGCCCAAAGAACAAATCCCTTACAGTTCCGTAACGCTCTCCATGCTCCGCAATCTGTTCGGAGAACTGCTTTGTTACATTGCCTTGGGGGTCACAATCGACCATTAGGGTGGGTTTCTTCATGCTTGCCTGTGCAGCAAGGTTGATAACCGTGGTGGTCTTACCGGTTCCCCCTTTCACGTTCATTAATGCGGTTGTTGACATAATAATTTCAATGATTATATGATATATAACAAATATAGTAGATTAATTACATATATGACATAACATATTTTTTAATTTACCGCCTTAAATTCCTCACCGCAAAGGTTACAGGAAAGGGACAGTCCGGGCTTGCCCCAAACATTGCTACAGCTACAGGAATATTTATAGTTTCCCTTCGGTTTGGGGGCGTGTACCTGAACATACTGAAGGTGTAAATCCCTAACCTGGTCAAAAAGGGGCTTGTCTGGATCCAGTTGGTCTATCATGTTCTGGTTCACCTCCAAGAAAAGTTCCTCAAAGAGGTTGCTGTTCATCAGTTCCTCCGTGGCCAACATGAACCTACCCCCTTTAATGGGATAGTCCGCCATGTTCTGCCCAACTTTTTTGCCACCGGGTTCGCCGGTATGGCTGGGCATCAAACCGATGGATTCCATTTTGGCCGCCCATTCCTTGTTATGGTAGCCCGCTCTGGGCGGCTTCCCGTAATGGCACTGCCATCCGTGGCACATTTCATGCACGATTGTCTGGCACACCTCTATCAAGGGATATTTTGAAATCATACTTGGATTAATGGCCAGCTCATCGGTATCCATTTCCGTGGCATGGTAGAACCGTTTATAGGCGTAGTGGCCAAACACTCTATGCTTTCGGGTCATGGAAATAATACAGTCCACAAGCTGTCCATCGAACAGGGCTTCGTTGTAGTAATCAAAGATTACTTGAAACAGCCCATAAAATTTTGATGTTGGTTTTGTCTTATCCATTTCTGTTTCTTAAGATACATTTTTAATTAGAACAGCTTTGTTTGGACGCCGTTCTTTTGTGCCTCTTTCAGTTCCTTGCGGTAGTATATGATATGGCCGGCAAGTATCGGGCACTGGTTCAAGTAGAAATCAGCATCATACCCCATCATAAGGTCATATTCGGAAATAACACCGTCCCCATGCCTTACCACCTCCAGAAAGCGCAGTTTAGCATTCTTCAAATCTTTTTCAATGTCCGCTAATGATTTGTTCTTTTCCATCTATATGTTATATATGATTTATAAGATAGTTATGATATATCCCTTTTAAATTCGCTCTTGAGTTTTAGGACACTGACATCCATTATCAGATTTGCTTTCCGCACCCTAAGCTTGGCGCTCCTTGCTATCTCATCATGGGAACAATCACCAGTATCAAGGTTGATATAGGTCAGCTCACAAGGGAAGGTTTCAGGATTCCTGATGACCACCTCATAACTATGTTCCATGTTGGGGTCAATCACCAAAAGGCTTTCCATGATGTGCATCACCGTATCGAAGCCACCGCATTCATTGATAAAGAAACGTACCCCTTCGGTATAGTCCATTGCATGCCTGGGGAAAGGGAAGGGAAGGGGAAGGCCTCCCCCTTTGACCTTGAACCCGTTCAGTTTTTTTTCCAGTTTTCTGCTTGTCTCTTTGGAATACATCTCAGCTATCTTTTTGGTTGGGTTCTACGACTTCTGGGTCAATCACAAAGATGTGTTCTACTTCTCCGGCGGAGAATCTTCCCACCACGGTATCGGTGGCCAATCGCTCTAGCTGTAATTTTCTTGGCTTTGCAAGGGTTCGTATGGAGATATCCGCAACCCTTTTGCTTTCTTTTTTTGTATCTTTATCCTGCATGATTATAAACTTTATAGTTTGTAATTGAAAA
>NZ_CAKZYF010000066.1 GCF_937884665.1 uncultured Allomuricauda sp.
TGAATGGAAACGATAGATTTTGATTTTTCGCGAACGCCTACAACATCACCTGCTTTGAGGGAGTAAGAAGGAATATTCACGATTTCCCCGTTTACGGTAATGTGTCGGTGTGAAACCAATTGGCGTGCTCCTCTTCTTGAAGGGGAGATACCCATTCGGTATACCACAATCTCCAATCGGGATTCGCAAAGCTGCAAAAGTACTTCACCTGTTACCCCGTCACGTCTTTTCGCCTCGGTAAAGAGGTTTCTAAACTGTCTTTCAAGAATACCGTAAGTGTACTTTGCTTTTTGCTTCTCCATCAACTGGATAGCGTATTCAGACTTTTTACCACGGCGTCTGTTGTTTCCGTGCTGTCCCGGAGGGTAGTTTTTCTTTTCGAATGATTTGTCTTCACCGAAAATAGCTTCCCCGAACTTTCGGGCAATCTTTGTTTTTGGTACTGTGTATCTTGCCATCATATTTAATTTAAAGTGCGATTATGAATTAAGGCTTATCCTTCGATAATCTACAATGCACTTCGTGAAGATCCGCCTTTGGCGGACCGGGTTATTGTAAATACTAATTAAACTCTTCTTCTTTTGGGAGGTCTACACCCGTTGTGTGGTAGTGGAGTTACGTCAACGATTTCAGTAACCTCGATACCCGAATTGTGAATGGTACGAATAGCAGACTCTCTTCCGTTTCCAGGGCCTTTTACATAGACCTTTACTTTACGGAGTCCTAATTCGTGTGCTACCTTTGCACAATCCTCAGCGGCAACCTGTGCTGCATAAGGGGTGTTTTTCTTGGAACCGCGGAATCCCATTTTCCCTGCGGAAGACCAAGAAATCACATCTCCTTTTTTGTTGGTAAGGGAGATGATGATGTTATTAAAAGAAGCAACAACGTGCGCCTCGCCGGTAGATTCTACGACTACTTTACGCTTTTTTGTTGATTTCGTATTTGCCTTTGCCATATTTTTTAGTTTCTAGTGCGCCTCCGCTTTAGCTTCAGCGGTACGCGATGTTAGTACTTAGTTATTGGAATCCTAGACTTTTACATTTCAAACAGATTCTTCTAACGTCTAAAGACTAATGACTAATTATTATTTCGTTGCTTTTTTCTTGTTGGCAACTGTTTTACGTTTTCCTTTTCTAGTCCTAGAGTTGTTCTTGGTTCGCTGACCTCTCAATGGTAATCCAGATCGGTGACGAATTCCCCGGTAGCAACCAATGTCCATTAATCGTTTAATGTTCAATTGGGTCTCTGAACGAAGCTCCCCTTCAATGGTATAACTAGAGACCGCTTCCCTGATTCGACCAATTTCATCATCGTTCCAATCAGAAACTTTGGTATCCTCACTTACTTGGGCCTTTTCCAAAATTTCTTTGGCTCTGCTTTTCCCCACACCATAGATATAGGTGAGAGAAATAATGCCTCGTTTCTGCTTTGGTATGTCTACTCCTGCAATTCTTGCCATAATTACCCTTGTCTTTGTTTAAATCTAGGATTCTTTTTGTTGATTACATACAATCTGCCCTTTCTGCGAACTATCTTGCATTCGGCACTTCTTTTCTTTATGGATGCTCTTACTTTCATCGTATCAGTATCTATACGTAATTCTTGCTTTTGTTAAATCATAAGGACTCATTTCCAACTTTACCTTATCCCCTGGAAGTAATTTGATATAATGCATTCTCATTTTTCCAGAGATATGGGCCGTAACTACGTGTCCATTTTCCAATTCCACACGAAACATGGCATTGGATAATGCCTCGATAATAGTTCCGTCTTGTTCTATTGCCGCTTGCTTCGCCATAGGTTATGCTACTTTTCTATTTTTACCTGTTTTCATCAAACCATCATAGTGTCGGTTCAACAAATAGGAATTCACTTGCTGAACTGTATCGATAGCCACACCTACCATTATCAATAGGGAGGTTCCTCCATAAAACAAGGCCCATCCTGCTTGTACGTCCATCAACTTAACGACTACAGCTGGCAAAACTGCCAGTAGGGCCAAGAAGATTGAGCCAGGGAAGGTTATCAATGACATGATTTTATCCAAATAATCTCCTGTTTCTTTTCCAGGTCGGATACCCGGTATAAACCCTCCACTTCTTTTCAAATCGTCTGCCATTTTATTGGTAGGAACGGTTATCGCTGTGTAGAAATAGGTGAAAATGATAATTAATATCCCAAACAAAATGTTATAGGCCAATCCGAAGATATCTGCAAATTGGACTTCCATCCATTGTCCTGCGGCAGTATCGTTAAATGTTCTACCAATAAGGCTTGGAGCAAACATGATTGCTTGGGCAAAAATGATGGGCATCACCCCTGATGCATTCAACTTCAACGGAATATATTGTCTAGATCCCATCATGTTCTTCTCATAGCCACCCGAAGCGGTTCTTCTAGCGTACTGTACGGGTACTTGACGAATAGCCATGACCAAAAGCACACTGGCCAAAATCACCAAGAACCAAATAATGACTTCAATGAGCATAAACAGGATACCACCCGTGTTGTTGGTTGTTCGTGAGATAAATTCTTGAACAAAGGATTGCGGCATGGTTGCTATGATACCAATCATAATCAACAAGGAGATACCGTTTCCAATTCCCTTATCCGTTATTTTTTCACCCAACCACATCGCGAAAATCGTACCTGTGACCAAGATGATTACTGACGGAATTATGAAATCAAGACCTTTACCAAGAATAAACGCGCTTTCAGGAACACCCAAAGCACTTAGTCCATACAGGTATGCTGGAGCCTGGACAATACAAATCCCAATGGTCAACCAACGCGTAATTTGGTTTATGGTCTTTCTACCACTTTCTCCCTCTTTCTGTAGTTTCTGAAGATATGGAATCGCAATACCCATTAACTGAACCACAATAGAAGCAGAGATGTACGGCATAATTCCCAAAGCAAAAACCGAAGCATTAGCAAAGGCTCCCCCAGTAAATGCATTAAGGATTCCCAAGATACCTTGTTCTGTTTGCGAAGACAATTCTGCCAACTGTGCCGTATCAATACCCGGAAGAACAACCTGTGCACCGAAACGGTATACCAATAATAGACCCAAGGTAACCAAGATACGTTGCCTTAGCTCTTCAATTTTCCAGATATTCGATATGGTCTCTACAAATTTCTTCATGCGTTGCGCTTATAAACTTATTGCTTCACCGCCAGCAGCTTCAATTGCAGCTTTGGCAGATGCAGTAAATTTATGTACTGATACTTTCAAAGAAGCTTTTAGCTCTCCATTCCCTAAAATCTTTACCAAGTCGTTTTTATGGGCCAAGCGGTTCTCTACTAAAGTATCCAAAGTAACTTCTTTTTTTACCACTCCTTTGTCCACTAACTCTTGTAATTTGTTCAAGTTGATTCCTTGGTATTCTTTTCGGTTAATGTTTTTGAAACCGAACTTAGGAACACGTCGCTGTAACGGCATCTGACCCCCTTCAAAACCAATTTTCTTGGAATATCCAGATCTAGACTTTGCACCTTTGTGTCCTCTTGTAGAAGTACCTCCTTTTCCGGAACCTTCTCCTCTACCTACACGTTTTCCTTCTTTATGTACAGCGCCTTCGGCTGGTTTAAGATTATGCAATTCCATTACCAACTATTTTTAAGCTTCCTCAGTGGAAACCAAGTGTTTTACTTTATCAATCATTCCAAGGATACTTGGCGTTGTATCGTGTTCAACGACCTGTCCTATTTTTCGAAGTCCCAAAGCCTCTAAGGTTCTTTTTTGGTTTTGTGGCCTTTTGATGCTGCTTCGAACTTGTTTTACTTTAATCTTTGCCATTTTATTCGTTTTCAGTCTTCAGTCCTCAGTTTTCAGTATTAGATTTTCTTTTAAAATCACTGTTTTACTGTCTACTATAGACTATCAACTTTAATAGTTATCCTTTAAAGACTTTTTCCAGGGAAATTCCTCTTTGGTTCGCTACGGTTTGCGCTCCTCTCAATTGAAGAAGGGCGTCAAAAGTTGCTTTTACCACGTTGTGTGGGTTGGAAGAACCTTGGGATTTTGACAATACATCGTGTACACCTACTGCTTCCAATACTGCACGTACAGCACCACCAGCAATTACCCCGGTACCTTGTGATGCAGGTTGGATATATACTCGTGCACCACCGTACTTACCTTTTTGTTCGTGTGGCAATGTTCCTTTGTTCAAAGGAATGCGTACCAAATTCTTTTTCGCATCCTCGATAGCCTTGGCGATAGCTGTGGCAACTTCTTTGGATTTCCCCAAACCGTGACCTACAACACCGTTTTCATCTCCTACTACAACTATGGCAGAAAATCCGAATGCACGTCCACCTTTGGTTACCTTGGTAACTCTTTGAACTCCAACCAAACGGTCTTTCAATTCCAGACCTCCTGGTTTAACTATTTCTACATTTTTATACTTTCCGTACATAGTTATTAGAATTTAAGTCCTGCTTCTCTGGCGCCTTCAGCCAATGATTTTACTCTTCCGTGATATAGGTTACCTCCTCTGTCAAAAGAAACAGCTTCGATACCTAACTTCTGTGCTTTTTCGGCAATTGCTTTTCCAACAGAAGCAGCAATATCTGATTTGGTACCTTTGGCATCCACTCCTTTGTCTCTGGAAGACGCAGCAGCCAATGTAACACCTTTATTGTCGTCTATCAATTGCGCATAGATTTCTTTGTTGCTTCGGAAAACAGATAGTCTAGGTCTAGCTTCTGTACCGAAGGAAATCTTACGTATTCTTCTTCGTATTCTTAACTTTCTATCAGTCTTGGATAATTTCATTGTACTACGTATTACGCTGATTTACCTGCTTTTCTTCTCAATTGCTCACCGACAAACTTCACACCTTTTCCTTTGTAAGGTTCTGGCTTACGGAAGGAACGGATTTTAGCCGCAACTTGTCCAACCAATTGTTTGTCATGTGATGTCAATTTCACAATAGGGTTCTTTCCTTTTTCGGAAACGGTCTCGATTTTGACTTCCGGAGCAATATCCAAAACGATATTGTGTGAAAAACCAAGTGCCAAATCCAATTTCTGTCCTTGGTTGCTGGCACGATAACCTACACCAACCAATTCCAATTCTTTGGTGAAACCTTTGGAAACACCTTCAACCATATTGGAAATCAAAGCGCGATATAGTCCGTGCTTCGCCTTGTGTTCTTTAGAATCAGAAGGTCTCTCTACAACCACATTACCTTCCTCTACCTTAATGGCAACTCCTGAAAACTCCTGGGTCAATTCTCCAAGTTTACCTTTTACGGTCACTGTATTGTCATTTACTTCAACCGTTACGGCTTCTGGAATTGCAACTGGACTGTTACCTATTCTTGACATTTCTTTATTCTTTTATCATTAATAAACGTAGCACAGTACTTCGCCACCTACGTTTTCTTGCTTGGCTTGCTTGCTGGTCATTACTCCGTGTGAAGTAGAGACAATAGCAATACCCAAACCATTCAATACTCTTGGCAATTCACCTGAACCTGCATACTTGCGAAGACCTGGTTTACTTACCCTCTGGATTTTTTTAATCACCGGCTCTTTGGTAAACTTATCGTACTTCAATGCGATCTTGATGTTTCCTTGAACCTCATTCTCTTCAAACTTATAGCTCAAAATGAATCCTTGATCAAAAAGGATTTTAGTCATTTGTTGCTTCAAGTTCGAAGCTGGAATGTTCACTACCCTATGACCTGCCTTGCTGGCATTTCTAATTCTGGTCAGATAATCTGAAATTGGATCTGTAAGCATTTCTTTTCTTTATATCGGTTTACCAACTAGCCTTTTTAACAACTGGAATCAAGCCTTGATTGGCCATCTCTCTAAAGGTTACCCTAGATATACCAAAAGTTCTCATATATCCTCTAGGTCTTCCTGTCAACTTGCAACGGTTGCGCATTCTTACCGGTGAAGCATTCTTAGGAAGCTTCTGAAGTGCTTCGTAATCTCCTGCTTCTTTCAAAGCTTTGCGCTTTGCTGCGTATTTGGCTACCGTTTTTGCCCTTTTTCTTTCACGGGCTTTCATTGATTCCTTGGCCATACTAGTTCTTTTTAAAGGGTACTCCCAATTCGCTTAATAATGATTTTGCTTCTTTGTCCGTCTTTGCAGAAGTAACAAAGGTGATATCCATCCCGTTGATTCTATTGATCTTGTCAATATTAATCTCTGGGAAGATAATCTGTTCTGTAACCCCCAGGTTGTAGTTTCCTCTTCCGTCAAAACCGTTGGCTTTCACTCCTTGGAAATCACGCACCCTTGGAAGTGCAGTAGTAATCAATCTATCCAAAAACTCATACATACGCTCTCCTCTCAAAGTTACTTTGGCGCCGATTGGCATACCTTTTCTCAACTTGAAGGAAGCAACGTCTTTTTTGGACAATGTCGCTACTGCTTTTTGACCTGTGATATTGGTAAGTTCCTCCACCGCATGGTCAATTAATTTTTTATCTGAAACTGCAGCACCTACACCTCGGCTAACTACAATTTTCTCCAATTTTGGAACCTGCATAATGTTCTTGTATCCGAACTCATCGGATAGCGCTTTCATTACGCGCTCCTTATATTCTTGCTTAAGTCTAGGAATGTAACTCATAACTAAAGTACTTCATTGGATTTTTTAGCAACACGAACCTTCTTCCCATCTCTTACTTCAAATCCAACTCTGGTAGGCTCACCAGATTTAGGATCAATCAAGGATAGATTGGAAATTTGGATAGGTGCTTCTTTTTTCACTATTCCTCCTTGAGGGTTCTGAGCACTTGGCTTTTCGTGTTTGGAAACCATATTGATACCCTCCACGATAGCTTTGTTCTTTTCTCGGTCAATTTTCACCACTTTTCCCTCAGACCCCTTGTGGTCTCCAGCAGTAACTACAACCGTATCCCCTGTTTTTATCTTTAATTTCATCTCTCTTCTACTTTTAAAGTACCTCTGGGGCCAATGAAACAATTTTCATGAACTGCTTGTCCCTTAGCTCTCTGGCTACAGGTCCAAAAACACGAGTTCCTCTCATCTCTCCGGTAGGGTTCAACAATACACAAGCATTGTCATCAAAACGGATGTAAGAACCATCAGGTCTTCTTACCTCTTTTTTGGTTCTAACCACAACAGCAGTTGAAACTGAACCTTTTTTTATCGTTCCATTGGGAGTAGCTTCTTTTACAGTAACTACGATTTTATCACCCAATGAAGCATATCTTCTTTTTGTTCCTCCCAGTACGCGGATGGTCAAAACTTCTTTTGCCCCTGTGTTGTCCGCAACTTTTAATCTAGATTCCTGTTGTACCATGATTATTTAGCTCTTTCAAGGATTTCAACCAATCTCCAGCACTTTGTCTTGCTCAATGGTCGGGTTTCCATTATTTTAACGGTGTCACCTTCGTTGCAATCATTCTTCTCATCATGGGCAACATATTTCTTGGTTTTCAAAACGAACTTCCCGTACATTGGGTGCTTTACTCGTTTTACCTCTGCAACAACAATGGATTTTTCCATTTTGCTACTAGTAACAACCCCTATTCTTTCTTTTCTTAAGTTTCTTTTTTCCATAAGGCAAAACCAATTATTGTACTTCCCTTTTAGTTAATTCTGTTGCCAATCGTGCTACAGTTCTTCGTGTACTGCGAATCTGCATAGGATTTTCCAATGGTGTCACTGCATGTGCCATTTTAAGGTCCTCATGCTGTTTTTTCAACTCGGTTAGCTTTTCTCTAAGCTCTTCTACCGAAAGTTCTTTTATTTCTGACTGTTTCATTTTCTTACCCATTAAAAGATTAAGCGGAATAATCCCTTGCAACTACAAACTTTGTTTTGACTGGCAACTTTTGTGCTGCCAAACGAAGTGCTTCCTTAGCAATGTCATGTGGTACTCCGGCAACTTCGAACATGATTCGACCTGGCTTAACAACGGCTACCCAATATTCTGGAGCACCCTTACCTTTACCCATACGTACCTCAAGAGGCTTTTTGGTGATAGGCTTGTCCGGGAAAATCTTAATCCACAGTTGCCCTTGTCTTTTCATGTATCTTGTCGCAGCAATACGTGCAGCCTCTATTTGACGGGCAGTGATGAAATGTGAATCCAAAGATTTGATACCGAACATTCCATTGGAAAGTTGGTGTCCTCTTTGGGAATTTCCTTTCATTCTTCCCTTCTGCGCTTTACGAAACTTTGTTCTTTTTGGCTGTAGCATGTTTCCTCTACTTTATCTTAATTACTTTCTACGGCGTTGTTGTCTCTTTCCACCACCATCTTGCTTTCCACCTTTTCCTTGGCTCTTGGATAATCCAACTAGCGGAGAAAGCTCTCTCTTTCCATACACTTCACCTTTCATGATCCAAACCTTGATACCCAATCTACCGTAGGTAGTATGAGCTTCAACTAGGGCATAATCCACATCAGCTCTGAAAGTTGATAATGGAATTCTACCCTCCTTATAGGACTCGGAACGTGCCATTTCAGCTCCATTCAAACGTCCAGAGATTTGAATTTTGATTCCTTCAGCATTCATACGCATTGCGGCAGCAATGGCCATTTTGATGGCTCTACGGTATGAAATTCTACTTTCAATCTGTCTGGCAACACTCGCAGCAACCAAGTTGGCATCCAACTCTGGTCTTTTGATTTCGTGAATGTTGATTTGAACTTCTTTGTTGGTAATTTTCTTAAGCTCTTCCTTAAGTTTATCAACCTCCTGACCACCTTTACCAATAATAATACCTGGACGAGCCGTAGTAATGGTAATTGTGATTAATTTTAAAGTTCTTTCTATAATAACCCTAGACACACTGGCTTTAGCCAAACGTGCGTGGATATATTTTCTGATTTTGTCATCCTCAGCCAGCTTATCGCCGTAATCATTGCCTCCGTACCAGTTGGATTCCCATCCTCTGATAATTCCTAAGCGATTTCCTATCGGAT
>NZ_CAKZYF010000067.1 GCF_937884665.1 uncultured Allomuricauda sp.
ACGGTGTTTTGGA
Organism: uncultured Allomuricauda sp.; assembly: GCF_937884665.1. Lineage (GTDB taxonomy): Bacteria > Bacteroidota > Bacteroidia > Flavobacteriales > Flavobacteriaceae > Flagellimonas. Next base: position 14 of record NZ_CAKZYF010000067.1, read on the forward strand.
AGGTCAATGGTTTTGTGCACCAAATAGGTCATGGTATCCATCGGATTGCTCACAACGATGATAATGGTGTTGGGAGAATGTTCCAATAAACTGGAAGCTACGGATTTTACAATCCCGGCATTGATTCCAATCAGTTCTTCACGGGTCATACCAGGTTTTCTGGGTATTCCTGAAGTAATCACTGCAATGTCACTGTTTGCGGTCTTCGAATAATCGTTCGTACTACCAATAATCTGCGTATCAAAACCGTTTAGGGAAGCTGTTTGCATTAAGTCCATGGCTTTGCCCTCGGCATATCCCTCTTTGATGTCCAACAATACCACTTCAGATGCAAAATTTTTCATGGCGATATATTCGGCACAGCTAGCCCCGACAGCACCTGCGCCAACAACAGTAACTTTCATGATTTTATGTTTAAATTTTAGTAGCGTCAAAAATAAAGCATTTGCCCCAGAAAAAACCTGACATTTTCCCAATTTAAAATAAAGTCAGTCACATAAACCAGGGTGCGTAAATTCCTGATAATGTTAAAAAAAAATGCAGTTTACCGAAGTATGTGAAGGTAATGCTACCATACATCGAATTTATGGCAATAGGATATCTCTTTTTACCGTTCTCTTAGTCCCAAAACTTACTTAATGCGCCTGACTTATGAAGAAGCTCTTTTCTTTGTTGTTCATCGTACTGATTATCGCTGTTAGCAACTGTACGGATATCCCAGAAAACAATGACCCCATTTTAGGGATATGGATACGAACAACTTCTGCCACTGAAGACTCCAAATCTACCGATCTTACCAAAGAAGAATGGATTTTTAATGATGTTTACTTAGGTAGATACCAAAGATATTCGGGAAACACCTTGGTTTTCTACACTGATTTCAAATGGAGTACTGAAGATGGAACCTACACCATCGTTTATTCGGGAACCGATATTGAAGAAGTCACTGTGAACCTTGAGGAAAGCAACGAGCCGGAAACTCTTTCGCTCGAAAATGGAGCTGTTTTCGCTACTAGAGAGTAGACGGAGACCTGCACTCTATGAAAACAGAACGCCCCAGCAAATGTTGGGGCGTTCGTGCTTTGTATGTTTTTGTGATTTCTAACGGAACCCAAAGTTGATTCCAAAAGTGAAGGTGCTGAATTCAGCGAAATTATATTCTGCATTGAGTCTAAAAAAGCCCAACTTTAGTTTTGTCCCCAAATTGGCTGCTACTCCGCTGGCGTTCTGGGAAATAGTAAATGGGTCGGTAATGGTAGTGGTCAAAAATGGTCCGGATGCTTCGTAAGTACCCAATAAATCAATATCTGATGAACCGGTTATAAAGCCTATCCCACCATAAAAATTGATAACAGGTATTTTTCGTGTAGAAACCACGGCGCTAAAATTCCAGGTTCTAAAAGAAGCATCGATCCGTTGATTACTTCCATCAATTACCCCTGCCCCGGTAAAATCATAATCCCCGCTGAGGTTGGTATATCCAATTACAGCTGAAATGGCAACGGGCAGTAACTTATCCGCAGGCATCATCTTGGTAAAATCATACTGGACTCCAGCTCCGAAGAGACTGATTTCAGCTTCATCATCCAATTCAATTTTGGGCAAAAAGCGTGCTTTTACTTCCAGTCCTTTTATCAAACCCACGCTTGCTTGTATAAAACCTGTGGGAATAAAGTTAAAATCTTCCGCTGCTAAACCTGAGGGCAACTCAAATTCCTCCCTAAAAAAAGTGGCCTCATCTTCAACCACCACTATGACACCTTCAATGTCACCAAGTCCGGTAGATACCGACCTAGCTTGACCAGGATTAGTGACAAAGTCCAGGTTTTCATAGTCACTTGGGTCCAGAACAAAGCTCTTTTTATCATCCTTATTTTTAAAACCTGTCAAATTACCCACGATGGATATTTCAAAACCTCCCAATGGTTTGGCATCGGCTGAATTGTACCATCCGTTCGAAACGCTGTATATCGCAGCTTCAGATACTGGTGCCAGATAATCGTTGGCAAAACGCTCCGCATCATTTACACCGGAGATAAAGAGGTCGTTGAGGTCTTGGGCCATACCGAAAGTACCTATTGATAGGGCCACCATGAAAAAAAGTTTTTTCATTTTGTAAAATTTTTCTTAAAACTAAAAAACTCGCCGGGTAAGGGCGAGTTTTTGTTGTGAAATAATGGTTATTTATGCATCTATGTTAGCATATACGGCATTTTTCTCAATAAATTCCCTTCTTGGGGGTACCTCATCACCCATAAGCATGGAAAAGATTCTATCGGATTCTGTCGCATTCTCGATGCTTACTTGACGCAATGTCCTGAACTCAGGATTCATCGTAGTATCCCACAATTGTTCCGCGTTCATTTCACCGAGGCCTTTATATCGTTGAATTCCAGCGCCACCATTCATGGATTCTATAATTTCGTCCCGCTCTTTATCATTCCAAGCATATCTTCGTTTACTTCCTTTTTTGACCAAATACAGCGGTGGGGTTGCTATGTATACATGACCATTTTCAATAAGTTCACGCATGTACCGAAAGAAAAAGGTCAGAATCAAAGTTTCAATATGACTCCCATCTACATCCGCATCACACATAATGATGACTTTGTGATACCTCAATTTTTCCAGGTTCAATGCCTTGCTATCCTCCTCGGTACCAATAGTCACCCCTAAGGCTGTATACATGTTTTTGATTTCCTCATTTTCAAAAACTTTGTGCTGCATGGCCTTTTCCACATTCAGAATCTTACCTCGAAGTGGCAAAATGGCTTGAAAATTTCGATCTCTTCCCATTTTGGCGGTTCCTCCGGCAGAATCTCCCTCCACCAAGAACAACTCACAATTTTCAGGATCTTGATCGGCGCAATCCGATAATTTACCAGGCAATCCACCTCCGGTCATCGGATTTTTGCGCTGCACCATTTCCCGGGCTTTGGCCGCTGCATGTCTCGCTTGTGCTGCAAGAATCACTTTTTGAACCACAGACTTGGCATCATCGGGATGTTCCTCGAGATAATTGGTCAGCATTTCAGAAACGGACTGGCTTACCGCGCTGGTCACTTCCCGATTTCCCAATTTTGTCTTGGTCTGTCCTTCAAATTGTGGTTCCGCTACTTTAACCGACACAATTGCGGTCAATCCCTCGCGGAAGTCATCTCCAGAGACCTCAAATTTCAACTTATCCAACATTCCGGACGAATCTGCGTATTTTTTTAAGGTCGTGGTCAATCCCCTTCTGAAACCCGAAAGATGCGTCCCTCCCTCATGGGTATTGATATTGTTTACGTAAGAATGCAAATTCTCGGTGTATCCGGTGTTGTAGATCATGGCCACTTCCACGGGAATCCCATTTTTTTCGCCTTCCATTGAAATTACACTTTGAATCAAAGGATCACGGTTACCGTCCAAAAACTTGATAAATTCCTTTAATCCCTCTTCCGAGAAAAACCTTTCAGACACAAATTCTCCCTTGTCATCCTTGTTTCTCTTATCCGTGAGTGTTATGGTTACTCCCTTGTTCAAATAGGCCAATTCACGCATGCGGTTGGCAAGGGTATCGTAATTGTATTCTGTTGTTAACGTGAAAATGGATTTATCAGGTATGAAGGTGACGATAGTACCCGTAATATCCGTCTCTCCCACACTTTTAACAGGGTATAGGGTTTTGCCCCTTTCGTATTCCTGTTCCCATATCTTGCCTTCTCTATAAACCGTAGCCTTTAAATGGTCGGACAAGGCATTTACACAGGAAACCCCGACACCGTGCAATCCCCCGGAAACCTTGTAGGAGTCTTTATCGAATTTACCTCCGGCCCCTATCTTGGTCATAACTACTTCTAAGGCAGAGACTCCTTCTTTTTTATGCAAACCCACTGGAATTCCCCGACCGTTATCCTGAACGGTTATGGAGTTATCCTCGTTTATGGTGACACTTATGGTATCACAGTATCCTCCCATGGCCTCATCGATAGAGTTATCCACTACTTCATATACTAGGTGGTGCAAACCACGTGGACCTACATCACCGATGTACATTGAGGGCCGCATACGAACATGTTCCATACCCTCCAGGGCCTGGATACTGTCCGCCGAATATTGACTGTTTTTAGCTTCTTCGCTCATAAAAAATCGCTAAGTTATTTTTGAAAAATTCAAATCTTACAAATATAAGCAAAACCCAGTAAAATTAGGGTGTTGAACTAGTTTAAAGCCCTAAGTTATCAACAAGATTTTGTGGAAAAGATGATTGTGGGAAAGAGGTTATTGTAGAAAGATAAATAGGTCCTGTTTTAACTAAAATTACCATAGGGCGCACGTTCTTTTTATCGAGTTTATCCCAAGTAAAAAACTCTAAAAAAGTACCCTTAAAAGTTGCAGATTTTCGTGCATAACCTATTTTTGAGGTCTAAACAAATCTTAAAATCATGAAAAAAATTTTCATTTCACTAACAGTAATTGCAGGTTTTGCATTGTCGGTCAATGCACAGGACGGAAGCCAAACCGATAAAGGAAGCTGGCTTATTGAAGCCAATACAGGATTTGGAGGTGATGGGATAGCGGCCCATTCAGCCAATACAGGCTTTGGTCTTGCTTCAACTGGGGACAGCACCATTTGGAACATCGGCGCAGAAGGAGGTTATTTCCTCGCTGACGATTTGGCCATCAAAGCTGGATTGGGCTATGCGGATTTTGATGGAACCACCGTCTTCTCTTATAAATTAGGAGCAAAATACTACGTTATCAGCACTATTCCCGTGCAATTGGATATTACGGGCGCCAGTATTCAAGATTCCACTGAAGATCCTCTTTGGTTAGGTCTGCAAGGTGGTTATGCCATCTTTCTTACGGACCATATTAGCGTTGAGCCCGGCTTGCGCTATAACTTAAGTCTCAACGAAGATTTTTCGGATGACGGAATTTTTGAATTCCGGATAGGCTTCGCTCTCTTTTTCTAAATAACAAAAAGCCCCTTTTTAGGGGCTTTTTCAACTAATTAAAACGAACAAAACTTCATTTATCCACCGCACAAAACCGTTTTAAACTTACTTCACGTAGGCGTCATCATGCACGTGGGCAACAGCTCTACCTGAAGGATCGTTCATGTTTTTAAAGGCCTCGTCCCATTCCAAAGCTATTTTAGTACTGCACGCCACGGAAGGCTCTTGGGGAACACTCAAAGCTGCAGCATCCGAAGGGAAATGCCCTTCAAATATGGAACGGTAATAGTATTCTTCTTTTGTTGTTGGGGTCTGAATTGGAAATTTAAAGTGGGCATTCTCCAATTGCTCATCGGTCACTTCCTCTTCCACAAGGGCTTTCAAGGTATCTATCCAACTGTATCCCACTCCGTCAGAAAATTGTTCTTTTTGTCGCCATGCCACACTTTCTGGCAAATAGGACTCAAAAGCTTTTCGAACCACCCATTTTTCCATGCGTTCCCCATTTATCATTTTATCCTTGGGGTTGATACGCATGGCCACATCCATAAACTCTTTGTCCAAAAAAGGCACACGACCTTCAATGCCCCATGCCGCCAAAGATTTATTGGCACGAAGACAATCATACATGTGCAGTTTATCCAACTTCCGTACGGTTTCTTCGTGAAAGTCCTTTGGACTGGGCGCTTTGTGGAAATAGAGATATCCACCGAAAAGTTCATCAGCTCCTTCCCCAGACAATACCATTTTTATTCCCATGGATTTAATGACCCTGGCCATGAGGTACATCGGTGTGGAAGCACGGATTGTTGTTATGTCATAGGTCTCCAAATTATAGATAACGTCCTTTATGGCATCCAAACCTTCTTGAATGGTAAACTTAATTTCATGGTGGATCGTCCCGATATGCTCTGCCACTTTCTGCGCAGCAGCCAAATCTGGGGAACCTTCCAAGCCAACGGAGAACGAATGCAACTGTGGCCACCAAGCTTCTTTTGTATCATTTGATTCTACCCGCATCTGGGAATATTTTTTGGCAACAGCCGACGTGACCGATGAATCCAGTCCACCGGATAAAAGGACCCCATAAGGCACATCCGACATCAACTGACGATGTACAGCGGCTTCAAGAGCCATCTGGATTTCCTTGATACTGGTTTGGTTTTCCTTTACGGCCTCGTACTCCATCCAATCCCGTTTGTACCATCTTTCGAACTTTCCGGTTGAACTATGCAAATAATGCCCCGGGGGAAATAGTTCAATTTTGGAACAGACCCCTTCCAACGCCTTTAATTCAGAAGCCACATAGAATGTTCCATTTCTATCCCAACCTATGTATAAGGGTATTATTCCCATATGATCCCTTGCAACAAAATATTCGTCATTTTCACTATCGTAAATGGCAAAACCAAAAATTCCGTTCATGTCATCAACAAAATCGACCCCTTTCTCCTGATATAAGGCCAGGATTACCTCACAATCCGATTGTGTCTTGAATTCATACTTTCCTTCAAATTGCTTTCTGAGTTCTTGATGGTTGTAGATTTCTCCGTTGGCCGCCAAAACCAATTTCCCATCTGCACTCAACAGCGGTTGTTTTCCAGAAGCTGGATCTACAATGGCCAACCTTTCGTGGGCTAATATTGCATTGTCATCTGCATAAATTCCATTCCAATCCGGTCCACGATGTCTTACTTTTTTGGACATTTCCAAAAGTTGGGGCCTTAATTTCTCTACACTTTCCTTTACATCAAATGCACATACAATTCCACACATAGGATTTTCTTTATATAATGATGATACAAAAATCATTCAATAATTTAAAAAATGAAATCAAAAAGTTATTTATGATTACATTTTATAACACTACATACATAAAAAATATAAAAAACTAATTAAAACATACAGATAGAGTAATTTTACAAGCATTTTGAAAGCTTGTTAAATTTTAACGTCTCTTTATAAAAATAGCGGGGATTTACCCCCTAGTTTTGGGCGATAAATTATTACAATCATGAAAAAATTACTTCTATTTTCTTTTTTAGTCATCGGTTTGGTTTTTACCACGGAAACAAGGGCGCAAAAGTTTAGTGGTCTTGACAAAAGCCCTGCGGATATCG
>NZ_CAKZYF010000068.1 GCF_937884665.1 uncultured Allomuricauda sp.
GAGTATGTGATGAAATTAAAATCAGACTTGGCACAATAGTAAGATTGATAGTAGAAAACTATGTATACGTTTACAAATACGCTTAAAATAGGTTCTTTTATCGCCATGGCGGTAGGATTCATGCTATTGGCCATAGGTTTTATTTCGGCCCCTTCTACCGTTGAGGAAGCTAAAGCTTACGAGGCAGCCCATGGTGATGGTCATGGACATGGAGGACATGGCGAGGCAACCGACCATGGTGGTCAGGGTGGAGGACATGCTATCGCTTATCAGGAGGAAAAGGATACCCATGGAACAAAAGATGACCATCATGCCGAAGAAAGTCAGCACCATGAGGCGAAGGCGAATATGCATCATAATACTGCCGAAGATGGAGATACAGCGCATAGTGATGCGTCAGGACATCATGGGGAAGACCATGGCGCCGCACATTACGAACACCTTTTGCATCAATTGCAAAACCGCCCTTGGGCAGCATTATATGTAGCAGCCTTTTTCTTTTTTATGATTTCATTGGGCGTATTGGCCTTTTATGCCATTCAAAGAGCGGCACAAGCCGGTTGGTCTCCTATTTTGTTTAGGGTTATGGAAGGTATAACGGCCTATCTTGTTCCCGGAGGAATCATTGTTTTTGTAATTCTCACGCTATCCGTGTTGCACATGAACCACATGTTCGTATGGATGGATGAAGACGTGGTAACAGAATCCATGATGTCTTGGGACTGGATTATGAGTTTGGACCCACATTGGTTCAGTACATTATTTGGTTGGTATGTATTTGCGAGTATGTTTGTTTCAGGTATTACCACTATCGCTATTATCACGATTTATTTAAAATCCAAAGGATATCTCACCGAAGTTAATGATAGTCATATCCACGATTTGGCGAAATTTATGTTTGGTATCAGCATTTTCTGGACTTACCTATGGTTTGCCCAATTTATGCTGATTTGGTACGCGAATATTCCTGAAGAAGTGACCTATTACGTAGCCCGTTTTCAAGATTACAAAATACCCTTCTTTGGCATGTTGGTGCTGAATTTTATATTCCCGCTTTTGGTGTTGATGAATAGTGATTATAAACGTTTGAATTGGTTTGTGATCATGACCGGAGTTATTGTCTTGTTTGGACACTATCTCGATATATTTAATATGGTAATGCCAGCAACGGTTGGAGACCAGTGGGGATTAGGTATCCCAGAAATTGGAGGCATATTGTTTTTTGGAGGGTTATTCACGTTTTGGGTGTTCACTGCTTTGGCAAAAGCGCCATTACAACCCAAACGGAACCCGTTTTTGGAAGAGAGTAGACAATTTCACTATTAATTTGGATTAAGTCTTAGAGAGAAGAGATGACTGCATTATTAATGTTAACTGTTTTAGTACTGATAGCCATTGCCATTTGGCAACTGACTAAGATTTTTCAATTATCCCAACTGCAAGTAGAAACCACCGAAATCGCTTCGGATTCTGATAACAAGTACAATGGTTACCTTTTATTTGGATTCTTGATTTTCATTTATGGTATTACCATTTTCAGTTTTGCAAAATACTCCAAGGTATTATTGCCAGATGCTTCGTCTGACCATGGTGCCGAGTATGACCAGCTAATGTGGGTGTCTTTTGCCATCATTTTCTTTGTACAGACGATTACCCAGGCATTATTGCACTATTTTGGATACAAGTATCGTGGTGAAAAAGGGAAAAAGGCCTTGTTCTTTGCTGACAATGACCGCTTGGAGTTTATCTGGACCATTATCCCAGTAATAGTTTTGGCAGGTCTTATTTTATGGGGTCTTTATACTTGGACGAATATTATGGACGTCAACGAAGACGATGACCCCTTAATTGTTGAACTATACGCACAACAGTTTAACTGGACAGCGCGTTACGGTGGTACGGATAATGTTTTGGGAGATGCCAGTGTGCGCTTGATTGACATTGACCGCGCCAACGTCTTGGGTCTGGACGAAGCCGACCCGAACGCTACGGACGACGTTATCGTGAAAGAATTGCATTTACCTGTTGGTAGAAAAGTGAATTTCAAAATGCGTTCTCAGGATGTTTTGCACTCAGCATACATGCCGCATTTTAGAGCACAAATGAACTGTGTTCCGGGTATGGTGACGCAATTTTCTTTCACACCTACGGTAACTACCGAAGAAATCCGTTTAAACCCGGATGTAATAGAAAAAGTAAAGCGAACGAATACGATTCGAGCGCAATGGGCTGCCGAAGGAAAACCGAATGCAGACCCTTGGGAATTCGATTATGTATTACTTTGCAATAAAATTTGCGGTACTTCGCATTATAATATGCAAATGAAGATTATCGTAGAGACTGAAGAAGAATTCAATAAGTGGTTGGAAGAACAAGCTACCTTTGGAGAAATGGTAACATCCAACCCTTAACAATAGCGCTAGAAAAAGAATATTTAGATTAAAAATTTAGGTTATGTCGGTAACAGCACATGCACCAGCCCATACGGAAGACCATGCTCATGATGATCATGGACATCACCATCATAAAGAGACATTCATAACGAAATACATCTTTAGTCAAGACCATAAGATGATTGCCAAGCAATATCTTATCACTGGACTTATCATGGGATTCATCGGAATCGCCATGTCCTTATTGTTCAGAATGCAGTTGGCTTGGCCAGGAGAATCTTTCCCTGTTTTTGAAGCGCTTTTGGCCAAATGGGCGCCTGATGGCGTAATGGATGCTGATATTTATTTGGCATTAGTTACTATCCACGGTACTATTATGGTATTCTTCGTATTGACAGCGGGTTTGAGTGGTACCTTCAGTAACCTTTTGATTCCGTTGCAAATTGGTGCACGCGATATGGCCTCTGGCTTTTTGAACATGGTATCATACTGGTTGTTTTTTGTGTCTTCAGTCATTATGGTGATTTCACTTTTTGTTGAAGCCGGGCCAGCGGCGGCAGGTTGGACGATTTATCCACCTCTGCGCGCCTTGCCTATGGCGCAACCAGGTTCCGGAGCTGGTATGACTCTGTGGTTGGTATCCATGGCGATATTCATTGCTTCCTCTCTACTGGGGTCCTTAAATTACATCGTTACGGTGTTGAATTTACGTACCAAAGGGATGACGATGACGCGTTTGCCGTTGACGATTTGGGCGTTCTTTGTAACTGCTATCATAGGTGTGATTTCTTTCCCCGTATTACTTTCGGCAGCTTTGTTGTTGATTATGGATAGGAGTTTTGGTACGTCATTTTTCTTATCGGATATTTTTATTCAAGGCGAAGTATTGCACTACCAAGGAGGTTCACCCGTATTGTACGAGCACTTATTCTGGTTTTTGGGTCACCCTGAAGTATATATCGTATTGTTGCCGGCGTTGGGTATTACCTCTGAGGTAATGTCTACCAACGCTAGAAAACCGATTTTCGGATATCGCGCAATGGTAGCTTCTATTTTGGCAATTGCTTTCCTATCTACCATTGTATGGGGGCACCACATGTTTATTTCCGGAATGAATCCATTCTTGGGGTCGGTATTTACCTTTACTACTCTTTTGATTGCGATTCCTTCAGCAGTAAAAGCATTTAATTATATCACTACCCTTTGGAAAGGGAATCTCCAATTGAATCCGGGGATGTTGTTCTCGATAGGTTTGGTATCTACATTCATAACAGGTGGTTTAACAGGTATTATTCTAGGAGATAGTACTTTGGATATCAATGTTCACGATACGTATTTTGTGGTAGCGCACTTCCACTTGGTAATGGGTATTTCAGCATTATACGGGCTCTTCGCAGGGGTGTACCACTGGTTCCCCAAAATGTTCCAGGGCCGCATGATGAACAAGAATTTAGGCTATGTTCACTTCTGGTTTACAGCAATTTGTGCTTATGGAGTATTCTTCCCGATGCACTTCGTGGGTAGGGCCGGTGTGCCAAGAAGATACTACCAAAACACTGCTTTCCCCATGTTTGATGAGTTGACCAACGTGCAAATTTTGATGACCGTTTTTGCCATTATTGCGGCGGCAGCCCAGTTGGTTTTTGTCTATAATTTTGTGTCTAGTATTTTTTACGGAAAAAAGGGTCCTCAAAATCCATGGAAATCCAATACATTGGAATGGACAACACCTCAAGAGCATATGCATGGGAACTGGCCTGGTAAAATTCCAGAAGTACATCGTTGGGCTTATGATTACAGCAAGACCTATGAAAACGGCGAGTATATCATTCCAGG
>NZ_CAKZYF010000069.1 GCF_937884665.1 uncultured Allomuricauda sp.
CCATACGTTCTAAACTGTCCAATCCTCCGATTTGAGGTGGTAGGTTGGTTATATACTTTTTACTAAGAACAATACGGGATACTCGGCCGATAGCATTTACAATAATACCGTTCCATCTGGTGACATCCTCTTCGTTTAAATCCCAACCTAGGGAATTACCGTCGTTCGCATTGTAGAAACCAACTAAGATGTCCCGGTCAGCCGGTGATTCCTGAAATGTTATCTGAACCCTATATGTTCTTGTACTTCCGTCCTCTGCTGTCACGGTGTTATCCTTTCCATTACTGAAGTCCTGCGGCTCCTTATTTATCGGTGAAATAGAAGCCTGTTCTGAAATTGTTATGGAATGCTTTAAGGATGAATTCGAGGTGCCTAACGGGAGTTTAACCTGAATTTGAAACGAATCTTCATCGATGTCCGCTTCGAAATTTTCATCCTAACTTCTATTATCGGCAGCCTAGAAATAATAGGAGCGTATTTCCTTGGCTGAAGATTTGTCCACTTTTACAATAACGGTATATTTCTGCGTACTGCCGTCCTCAGCGGTAACGGTATACTCAACCTCCTCACTGAAATCCATTTCGGCTTTATCCCCAGGATTTACCGTGGCTTTTTCAGAAATGGCCAATGTTGGTTTTAAGGCGGTAACATCCGTGCCGGAAGGCACTGTAGCCGCAATGGTCTTTTCCTTTTTATCGATAGTGGCCGAAACGTCATCGTCAAGAGCATCATTGTCGGCCGCCCTTAAGGAAAAAGCGGTAATTTCCTTGGCGCTTAAATTTACATCAAAAACCGAGTTCAAAGAATCGACATAAATCAATGAACAAGCTAACAAGGAAGCTCGGACGGAGCGGAGGGCTGTAATATCCGTTCCGGAAGGCACGGTAGCCGCAATGGTCTTCTCCTCTTTATCGATAGTGCCCGAAACATCTTCGTCTAGAGCATCGTTGTCGGCCGCCCTAAAAGTAAAGGCGGTGATTTCCTTGGCGTCGCTCTTTGCGTCGCCACCACCGGTGTTATCATCGTCGTCACTGCAAGAGGCAAGTACAAGAAGGAAAAGGAATAGAATACTTAGCTTTTTCATGTGTATATATTTTATTTTTTACTTATTGAATTAGTTTAGGTCCGTTTTTGCAGCTTAAGGGATTATCGAGCCTTAATTCCTCTATCCCTAGTTTGCAGAGTTCCTCGGGAATGTTCGAAAGCTGGTTCGACATCAGGTCCAAAGCTACCAAGCTATCTAAGTTCCCGATTTCCCTGGGCAGGCTGGTCAACCGATTGTTCGATGCGCTTAGCCGGCGCAGGTTGGAAAGTTCCCCAATTGATGGTGGAAAGGCTGTCAATACATTATTGTCGATGTATAAATGCTCTAAATTGGAAAGCTCCCCAATCTCGTTGGGTAGGGTCGATATCGTATTTCGATCCAAACTAAGGAACTTCAAATGCTTTAGCTTGCCTATTGAATTGGGCAGTGTGCTCAGCTTACATGCATTTATGTTAACGCCCAATAGGTTGGTCAAGTTCCCTATTTCCTATGGCAGCGCGGTCAGGTTGGTCCTAGTTATGTCCAGTTCTTTTAAGTTGGCAAGTTCCCCTATTTCACTGGGTAACGTTTCTAAACCGCTATCATAAATACTCAGATATTCCAATCGGGTCAGGCCACCAATGGCGGCGGGCAGGACATCGATGCCCGCAAGATCTAGCTTTACCAATCCTTCTATTCCTGTGGTGACCCCTCTCCAATTATCAACGGCATCGTTTTCGATATCCCATCCCAGACCATTTACAGGATTGGCTCTGTATAGTTTGATCAGTGCTTCTTTTTCAGCTTTGGTATAGGGTATCACCAAACGTACGGTATATATTGTACTATCATTTTCCGAGACGACCTTGTAGCTTACAGGGTTGCTTATAGCAATTTCCGCTTTCGTTTCAGGGAACACCTCGGTCTTGTCCGAAACGTTTATGATGGGCTTTAAGGCTCTGATATCAGTACCTCCTGCCAGTTTGACCGTAATAGTCTTCCAATATTCATCAATTACTGCCTCAACGTCATCCGAAAGCGCTTCGTTGTCGGTGGCCAGAAAAGTAAAAGAAGTGATTGCCATGGAATGGCCAGTACCACTGTCATCGTCACTGCTACAGGCAGCAAGCATAAATAGGCCAACAAATAAAATGCTGATTTTTTTCATATCTCTTTGGATTAATCTTGCTTATGATCAGTTAGAAAACACCAATAACTTTGACTTGGTTTTTATTGATTAGGTCCTCAAAGGACTGTGTAAATAGGTCATCTTGATTCCCGCTTATGTATATTTCTTTTAGACTCTCTAATTTTCCCATTTCGTTGGGCAAGGACTCGAAATCGTTCCAATACAATTGAAGTATTTCCAGTTTTGATAGGTTCCCTATCCTCTCGGGCAAAGTCAAAAGCTTATTTCCTTGAATCAATAATTCTTTCAAGTTGGTAAGCCCGCCTATTTCCGCGGGTAGCTCAACCAGCTTATTGGTGCTCACACTCAAATATTCCAAACTTTCAAATCCACTGATTGCTTTAGGATATACTTCAAAGTTGTTACCTGCCATACTCAAGTGTTCTAAATTCATCTTGAGTCTGCTAAATTCTTCAGGGAGTTGGGACAATAGGTTAACTGATAGATCTAGTTTTTTCAAAGAGGTGAGTTCTCCTATTTCTGTCGGAAGTCTTTCGATTCCATTTTTAGGGAGAATCAATGAGTCTAACTGGGTTAGGGCATAAATCGCTTTGGGAAGTACTTTAATTCCCTTTTCCCTTAACACTATACCAGTCACTCGATTGTTTTCAACGGTAACTCCGTTCCATTTGGAAAGATCTTCCTCTTCATGGTCCCAACCTATGGTATTATTGGGGTTGGCCTTATCAAGAGCAATTAAGGCATCTCTGTCAATCAGTTCTAGACGTGGATTGTCATCGTCATCACTGCTACAAGAGGCAAGGATAAATAGACTTAAAAATAGAATGCTGAATTTTTTCATGGGGCTTTACTGTTTATTTCAGATTATTAATTGATATCGTTTTACTTTTCACATATCGCTTTGTTATCCTTTCTAAAATCTGGGATATCCAAATCGCAGATTTCTTTGGGTATACCGGTTATATTGTTGTTTCGAATGTAAAGCTGTTGAAGATTGACTAGTTTCCCCAAGGCTTCAGGGATTGTTGTAAGCTGATTTTCGTCAAGTGAAAGGGATCTCAGCTTTGTTAAGTTTCCTAGTTCCGGTGGAACAGTTTTAAGTTCGATTCGGCTCAATGCCAATGCTGCCAGCTCAGTTAAATTTTGGATTTTGGCTGGAATGGATTGAATTTTGTTTTCGGTCAATGACAATATCACCAACGATTCAATGCCCAGCACATTTTCAGGAAAGGCGGTGAACTCATTTTGATCAAGCCCCAAAAGTTCCAGTTGGTTAAGTTGGCTTATTGAAACAGGGATGTTCGTCAAATTGTTGTTCGACAAAACCAATGTTTCATGCTTGGACTACTTTCCTAATTCGGCTGGCAATTCACGTAGTTGGTTGTTGGACAGATTTAGTTCTTTCAATTCCGACAAGTCTCCTATTTCTTTGGGTAAAGCGGACAACTTTCTTGCCGCATTCAATTGTAGTGCGACCACCCGACCCGTGTTCTCATCAATAGCTACTCCAGCCCATTTTGTTAGGTCCGGTTCGTTAAAATCCCAAAATAATTCATTCCCGGGATTGGCGTTGTAAATAGCAATTAATGCCTCCCGATCCGGAGAAGCTGTAAAACCTACGGTTACTTTGTATACTGCTTGTGTTCCATCCTCTGCGGTTATGGCATACTGAACCCCCTTGCTAAAATCTTGAACTTCTTGGTTTCCAGGCTCTAGCGTGGCATTTTCTGAAAACATGATATTGGGCACCAATGCTGTTACCGAAGTCCCAAAAGGCAACTCCACATAAATGTTACGAGAATCTTCGTCTATGTTTCCTGGAAAGTCGATGTCCAGGTTATCGTTATACGCTGCCTTGAATGCTAAGGAGGTGCTATCCTTAGCGGTAGACCGGGCCATATTTACGCGTACGGTATATTTCTGTGTGCTACCGTCCTCAGCGGTAACTGTATATTCAACTTCATCACTGAAATCGAAGGCGATTTCGCCCGCTGGGCTTATTGTGGCATTTTCCGAAATAGTTATTGAAGGCTTAAGTTCCACTATTTCCGTTCTAAAAAGTACGGTTGCCGTTATGATATTTTTATCCTGATCAATTTCGGCCACAACATCCTCATTCAAATCATCGTTATTATTGGCTTTGAACACAAAGGCTGTAATTGCCTTTTCGCTCGATTTCGCCACATTGACCGTAACCCGATATTTTTGGATGCTACCGTTCTCCGCTCTGACCGTGTAATCGATTTCTTTGCTGAAGTCCATTGCCTACATATTTTTGGGGCTTACGGTAGCATCATCAGAGATTTTGATGTTTGGTTTTAACGCTGTAAGATTAGTTCCATTTGGAACAAGGGTGGTGATGGTTTTCCCATCTTTGTCTATAATTGCTGCTACGTCCTGCTCTAAAGCATCATTGTCAGCAGCACTAAATATGAAGGCCTTGATTTCCTTGGCATTGTTTCCAATGGAACCATCTGAATCGCCATCACTACAGGATACAAAAAGGAGTAGGGTCAGCAATAAAACACTTATTTTTTTCATTTGATTTTTTTATTTATTGGGATTATCATTCGGATAAATATTTACTTCTTATTCTTTCCCCCTAAGTTTTAGAACTTACCTTGAGAGTAAACTTTACAGTTGACCCGTCCATAGACATAGCGGTAAAGATATTTGGAGCGCAGAAGCCCATTGAAGTGCCGCTTTTTAGCGACACTGTCGCTTTTTCTGATACGTTGATTTTAGATTTTAATACCTCCATATCAACACAATTAGGAAGTCTTGCCACTTTGGTATTCAGCCCGTAATTCATGGTCACTTTAATAGTACCGGACAATTGCTCATCATCAACGGTCAAAAAGGACAGGCTGCTAATTTTCTTAGTATGGCTAAAATGAAAACTTTCCTTAGTATCCTTAGTACAGGATGTCCATAAAAGTATCGTTGATACCAACATTACTATGGTAAGTAGTTTACGTTTGAAATTTTTCATAGCGTTCATTCCTGTTGTTCACCAATTCTTTTTTTAGGATTGATAAAACGTTTTCTTTCCAAACTATTCCAGTGTTCTGTTTACCCAATACGTAGGCTTACTGCAAAACGCTACAGTCGTTTTTCCTTTTTTGAAATTTTATCAAATCTTTTTAAAAGGTGGAATTGGATAAGCTATAAGGGGCTTTAGTGTTTTGGGGTGGCATATGCCATCAATATTGTGAATAGCAAAGCAGGAAAGGTAAAGTCTTTGTTATTCCCAAATGGTTCTATCTGCAAAAGCTTCGAAGACGACTTAAATCTGTTAAATCTTTGTGGAAAACCTTGAAATTTTGTAATTTCCTAACACTTTCCAATTTTCAGATTTCCAGTCTTCTTTTGATTCAATCCGAATCTCCATTGGTACATTTTAAAAAAATATTTTAGATGATAAATTCAAATGCCATACCCTTGATTTTATTCTTTTTAGGGTATCATCTTTGTTCAGCTCAGGTTGCTTCTTACACATATGACGAGGAGGCAACCTACCAATATGACCAAGTTTCCGCTCAAATGGTCTTAAGAGTATCCATCAATTCAGTACAGGATATAGAAGGGACTCCGTATTTACAACAAGACTGGACCGATGCAATAGTGTATGACCATCTCCACAAGAAACGAACCCGGATTTCCGCTAAGTTCAATGCATATACAAAAGAGATAGAATACTTAAAAGGGGAGGCCATTCTGGCTTTAAAACCTGTTGGAACAATAGAGGTACAGATTGGTGATATTGTTTTTAAATCAATTAAAGTTCCAGGAAGCAATAGGTTTGTATTTGCGCAAGAATTAGTGCAAGGCAACATGGATATCATGAGGTATTACGATACAAAAATCGTTAAAGCGGCATCAGATTCCAATTTACTTGGAATTGAAGCCAAGGACAGGCTCAATATCACTTCAAAATTATTTTACCGCGAAGGTGATAATGAAGCTTGGGCTTTATGGCCAAAAAGCAAGAAGGAAATTCATACTATTATAAATGATAGCGCGAAAAGATTCGCTAAGAAAAATAAGTTATCACTAAAAAGGGAAAGCGATTTAATAGAAATTATTAAAAAGCATAATGAAGGATAAGCTTTGAAGGGTACACTTTTCACCAGTATTGACTTATCAAAAAAAAACCTCGATAAAGCATCGAGGTTTTTTTTAGCACGTTCCTTAAGTCAATGGAACGGAAGTACAAAATCCGAACTTTTGTTTGCTACCAAAATAGCGTTGACATCCAATACCGTGTTAGCAGTCCCTGTGTTAGCATCATAGGTAAAGCTATCTAAATCATCTACAACTGCGGTTAAAAAGGGTGGCAATACCGGTACAGTTCCCAAATCATTCTCAGAAATGTTTCCATTCAAAAGAACCTCATTTTCATCCAAAATAAGCTTTAGACCCATATCCACAAAACGCAATCCCTCAGCAATAAATACTTCCTGCCGTGTTCTATATAACAGCTCCAACCCCGTATCGTCTGCAGTTAAACCATCAATATCATTCACTGTGAGGGAAGTTCCTGAAACGGAAGGTACTTGTATTTCCCCACTCTTCCGATTCAATACCAGATTAGACCGACCATTTACCACTACGATAGAACTGTCCGGTCTACTACCTGGTTCCCGTTGGGACCTATCTTCGATGGCATCATTAATTGACCTCACTTCACGGGTCTCAATTAAAGCAAGTAGACTGTTAAGGTTCTGTTGTGCCGCTGCTACATTGTTATCTGCCAGGTTAGCCTCTGCTAAAATCAAAAAGGCCTCTTCCGCTTTGAGATAATGTACTGGGGCATCCTCTTCCGCTGAAAGAAAGGAATACTTTGGATCTAAAAAATCCAAGGTTGGTAACGGTTGCAAGTCATCGAAAGTACCGCGCTCATACAACGCACTTTCCATTATGTTGCTAGGATTGGTACCAGCTGGGACGTTTATTGGTGCGTTTTCATCAAAATTTACTACGTTATCAAAAGCTGGGTCAATGGCAAGGGCTTGATTGGCTGCACTCACCGCCTCCACTTTATTCCCTAAAAAATAATTGATTCTTGACTTAGCCATGAGGTACCGGGTTTGGTCTGGATTTAATTCAATGGCTTTATCAATAGCTTCAATGGCGTCCAGATAGTTCTGTTCGGCGGTAACTGCAGGTCCTAAAGGTTCTTGGGGCAGGGCTGGAAAATACATTCCAGCATACATATAAGACAATCCCATGTAGAAATTGTAGTCTGCTTCTGTTGCCTTGCTGTATTCACTATCGCCCGGTCCTACAGTTTCAAGACCGAATACGGCCATTTCCCGCAATCTAGCTATCTCTCTTGTAGCATTCCTTAAACTGGGATCCGCGGCTTGTAGGTTCAGGCCGTCAAGGAATTGGTTATAAAAAGTTTGTGTATTTACATAATTGTCTGAACCCAACTCGGCCAAAACCAATAGTTCATTGTAAACAAATGCCATGTTCCTTTTAATCCCATCAAGCCAGATAATCGAGGAATTGGGCTGTCCCACCACAGATTCTTCGGATAAAGTAGGATTTTCCACTTTTGTAAAATCTACTACGCTACTAAAATCATCCGTGCAGTTTATCAAAAATGCAAGCATAATCAACAATAATATTGCTTTTTTCATTTTACTGGTTTTTTTATTAAAATTGAAATTTTAGTGAACTCATATAAATTCTTGGAGCTGACTCGGTTCCGTAAGCGAAACCTCCGCTTGAAAAACCATTTTGAAGGGCAATTCCTGAACCTGTGGCCTCTGGGTCGGCATCTGCCTTTACAAAATTGAACGGATTGGTCACGGTAATTCCAAACCTAACATTTGAAAAAAGAGGTGACAATTGGCCGAAATTGTAAGAAAGTCCAATGTTTCTGATTTTCAAATAGTCATTGTCAATAATGAAGAAATTAACATAGGTGAATGGCGAGGGCGTTCCAATGAGCTCTTCCGGTATTCCGGTGTT
>NZ_CAKZYF010000070.1 GCF_937884665.1 uncultured Allomuricauda sp.
GTGACCTGACTGGGGCTCGAACCCAGGACCCTCTCCTTAAAAGGGAGATGCTCTACCAACTGAGCTATCAGGTCATATTGCTTTTCCAAAGGGCTTAAGCGGGTGCAAATATAAGCTCAATAATTTATTTGACAAGCTGAATTAGTGATAAATTTGAGTTTTTACAGGAAACATACTAAAACGTTTTTATGAAAATAGTCTTGGTGGGTTATATGGCCAGCGGTAAATCTTTGATAGGGGAGTTATTAGCGAAAGATTTGAATTTGGAGTTCATCGACTTGGATGACCAAATCGAATTGGAATCGGAAATGGCAATTCCTCAAATCTTTGAGGAAAAGGGAGAAATCTTTTTTCGAAAAAAGGAATATGAGGTTTTAAACCAGATTTTAAAGAATAAGGATAATCTCGTTTTGGCAACAGGTGGTGGCACACCTTGCTACGGAAACAATATGCAAACTATTGGAGATTTTTCAGATGTATCCATTTATTTACAGCTTTCTATACCCAGTTTAAAAGCGCGTATTGAAAAGGAAAAACAACACAGGCCTTTGGTACGTGATGTTGCCGTTGAAGATTTACCAGAATTTATAGGGAAACATTTATTTGAGCGACGACCTTTTTATGGAAAAGCAACGAAAACTTTGGTTTGCGACCAAAAATCCGCTGAAGAAATTGTTGCGGAGATAAAATCCATGTTACTCTAGATATACTAGATAATTTTTTGGATTAAATTCCACACGAACATGCTCATGCAATGAAGTGGATAAAGAAATGCCTTTGTAATCGGCTTTCACCGGATATTTTTTGTGGTTGCGGTTTACAAGCACAGCGGTTTTTAACTGTTTTATAGGAGTCTTTAAAAAATGTTGCACCCCATAAATGAGCGTGGTGCCCGAGTTTAGCACATCATCAACTAGGACAATAGACTTGTTTTTATAGTCTTCATCGGGCATAGACGTGGTAACTCCACTTTCCAAAGGATTTGTTTTGTCCATTTTTACTTTGCACAGGTGGATTTTTGCTCCGGTCACTTTTTTGAGTACGGTCACAATCTTGTTGGCAAATTTCAAACCTCCCCCTTCAATTCCTGCAACAACAATTTCATCTTCATTTACGTTGGCTTCATAAATCTGATATGCGATGCGTTTGATTTTATGTTGAATCTGCTTGTGGGTCAAAATGTGGTTGTCCATATCTGTGCTTAAATTCTAGTTTAACAGCTTATCATCGGGGTCTTCCAAGTATCCATCTATATCCCTTCTATCTTTCTTGGTGGGTCTTCCCAATCCTTTTTTACGATAATGGTCCTTAGCAAATTTTAAAAGCTCATTGTGTTCAAACGCCTCTTTGGGAGTCGTATCTTTTCTATAAATGTCGACTAATTTTGCTCCAACACGGTGTTCCGGAATAGCCAAGACCACCATTTCATAGTCTATTTGGTTCTTTCTCAACCCAATCTGGTCCGTTGGATACACTTCCCGGGAAGGTTTTACCAAGGCATCGTTGATACGCACCTGTCCTTTTCTTACCGCAGCTGTGGCCATGCTCCGCGTTTTGTAGTATCTCGTGCACCAAAGAAATTTATCAATTCGCATCCAGCGCTCAATTCTTTGTTAAGGGAATAATCAAAAATAGGGGAAAATTGTATCTTGCTGCGCTAAAAAGGATTTAATGGAGAAAAGATTTTTAGTTGGTTTGCTCGCAATCATTTTTTTAGGGGCATGTAATGATGATGATGATGGACCGAACATTATGGTGGAACCCCCAAGATTACTGGCTGAGGTAGCCCCAGAGAACGATGCTGAAATCCGTGAGTTTTTGGAAACCCATTTTTACAATTATGAAGATTTTGAAAACCCTCCGCCGGATTTTGACTTCAGAATCGTCATTGGTGAAATTGAAGGGGAGAATGCTGGCAAAACCCCGCTCATCCAACAGGTGGAGACCGTTCCGATTAATGTATCTTCATTTGAACTACTGCTTTCGGAAGAAGAAAATGACATTCCGCACAACTTATATTATCTTTCGGCAAGACCTACGAATGAGGAGGTAGAGATGTTAAAAATGGACAATAGCTGTGAGGGTTGTTTCCCAACAGTTGCCGATTCTGTTTTTGTAAGTTATGAAGGTAAATTACTGGATGGCACCGTCTTCGATGGCGCTTTTAATAATCCAGTTTGGTTCGATTTAGCAAGGCTACAAGATTTGACCCAACCGGTTGGATTAAATATGAACTACACAGCAAGGGGCCTTTCAGAGGGATTGCCTTTTTTTAAGAAAGGCGATAATGTTGTCGAAAATGGAGACGGAACCGTTACTGTGGAAAATTTTGGAGTGGGTTTGATTATTTTTCCCTCGGGTTTAGGGAATTTCAACAGAGTTAATGATATGATTCCACAATATAGCCCCTTAATGTTCACATTTAATTTATTGACTTTGAACGATACAGACCATGATGGCGATGGTGTACCTTCCATTCAAGAAGACGTGGACGGAAATGGCTATCTCTACGATGATAACACAGATTCAGATTCAGAACCGTTACCTATCGCTAATTTTTTGGACCCTGACGATGACGGGGACGGCGTTTCGACCCGTTCCGAGATATCAGATAGCAATGATAATATTATTATTCCTTTTCCCGATGCGAATAACGATGGTATTCCCGACTATTTAGACCCTGATACAAACTAAAAAAAGGCCCGTCAAATTTGCGGGCCTTTTCTTTAGTACATTATTTTTTCGCACTAAGATTGAGCTTATACGATAAGCTGAAAATAACTTGCGCGGGTCTGGAATCGACCCTTCCTTGGATATCTGCGATGTTGTTGGAAACAAATTCGGCTTCGTTTTCAGAGAAACCCCGTTCATAACGAACGTCTAGCCCTAACCTTCCTAAATTGACCCCGGCTCCAATATTGAGTCCAACGGTGAATTCGTTTTCCACATTTTCAACACTTACTCCATCCAAATCGTTGCTTAAGGTGTATTGAAATGCAGGTCCCGCAAAAATATGTAAGGGACCTATAATTTTATACCCCAATAAAACGGGTAAGTCAAGTTTCGATATATTGTAGTCCGTTGAAGAACCGTCAAGGGCGTAGGTACTTTGTGTACGCGTGAAAACCTGTTCTTGTCTAAGATAGAGCTTCGTTAAGTCCAATTTTCCCCAAACCCCGATGTGAAATCCTGCCTTTCCTTCAGCACCGTCCACAATGTTTTGTCCGGCGTCACCCACGGAACTGATCAAATCCCCGTTTTCATTATAACTGAGCCCGGCCTTAATACCGTAACCTGTTCCCGTTTGTCCAAATGATAAAGTGCATACCAAAAGGGCTGCACCAATTAGAAGTGTTTTTTTCATAAATGTTTCGTTTTGATAGGTTAAAACGAAACAAAAATGTTGCCAGATTTACTTCCGCTTTAACACCCTTAGAACGGCCTCTTCAATGGCTTTATTGTTCAGACCATACTTTTCCATAAGCTGTTCTGGGGTACCACTCTCTCCAAAGGTATCCCGGGTTGCCACATACTCCTGAGGACAAGGATGATACGTGGCCAGCACTCGTGATATG
The DNA here is from genome assembly GCF_937884665.1 of uncultured Allomuricauda sp. GTDB lineage: Bacteria > Bacteroidota > Bacteroidia > Flavobacteriales > Flavobacteriaceae > Flagellimonas. The sequence continues at coordinate 3,576 of NZ_CAKZYF010000070.1, forward strand.
CTTTCTCCCAATCCGCCTAAATAATTATGTTCTTCCGCAGTGACCACACATCCCGTTTTTTTCACGGATGCAAGAATCGCGGAATCATCCAAAGGCTTTATTGTATGGATATTGATCACCTCTACGGATATCCCTTGGTTTTCAAGGCGCTCCGCTGCAATTAGGGATTCCCATACCAAATGTCCTGTTGCGATGATGGTTACATCTGAACCTTCATTGAGCATAAGGGCCTTTCCTATTTCAAACTTTTGGTCAGCTGCCGTGAAGTTGGCCACTTTGGGTCGTCCAAAGCGAAGATAAACGGGTCCATGATGTTCCGCTATGGCTATGGTGGCAGCTTTTGTTTGATTAAAATCGCAGGGATTGATTACCGTCATTCCCGGAAGCATTTTCATCATTCCGAGGTCTTCCAAAATCTGATGTGTGGCCCCGTCCTCGCCCAAGGTGAGACCAGCGTGTGAAGCGCAGATTTTTACGTTTTTATCGGAGTATGCGATGGATTGACGAATTTGATCGTATACCCTTCCCGTTGCGAAATTGGCGAAAGTGGAGGCAAATGGAATTTTTCCGCCAATGGTGAGCCCGGCAGCAATGCCCATCATATTTGCCTCGGCGATTCCCACTTGAAAAAATCGTTCTGGATTTTCCTTGATGAACGTTTCAATCTTTAAAGAACCCACAAGGTCCGCACATAGGGCCACCACGTTTGGGTTGGTTCTACCCAATTCGGTCATGCCCGCCCCATATCCACTTCGGGTATCTTGTTTTCCTTGGTCTGTATATTGTTTCATAATCGTGTTATTCAAGTTTCATTTGTAAATCTGCAGAACCCTTTTGTCTATTCTTTTTAACGGAAAGTAATTCCAATATAACCTCTCCCTTTTCATCTTCAACGTAAACTGGTAAACCCTCGGGCACCTTTACTTGGAACAGTTCCCCTGTTGCGAATGACATTAACTTGGAGAAGTATTGGCCGTAATCTATTGGGTATTTTTCATCAAACGCAATATGGAGCACGTCATCGTGTGTGGTGTCCGGGGCTACGGCGAAGAGTCTTTATCTCTTTCCTCGATTTTCTATTTTAAGGGCGGTAGGCGCCGCGGTTAATTTGCGTACTGTTGTGCTATCTATTGGATTTCCCCGATTCATAAATTGGCTTAAATCGATATGGGCCATTACCGTATTGGAGCCTATTTGGATATTCATCAACATAAAGGTCGTCTCCATATCGAAAAGTAATTGCAACGTGGCATTCTCTTTGCCTCTTGCGGGTTGAAATCTTCGTGTTAAACTTCCGAAAGCTTTCGCTATTTGCTCCGAATCAGTAAAAATATACCTTCCTTTATTGCCCACTTTTACCTTAACGGTGTCTTTTGATTTCGGAGCCCAATACTCTGCTGAAAAATCCAGCTCAAAATTAATGTCTTGCGCGATACCCGAATTCGAAGCGAACATCAAGAGGAAGATAAAGCATGCGTTTCTCATCTATTTTTTCTAATAGTCTCCCAAGGTTTCGGGATTTTGGGCCAGTGCTGTTTCCAATTGTTCGTCATTGGGCGCTTTTCCATGCCAAGCGTGGGTATGCATCATAAAATCGACACCATGGCCCATTTCCGTGGTCATTACAATACATACTGGTTTGCCTTTGCCAGTTCTTGATTTTGCTTCATGAAGTCCAGTGACGATTTGCCCCAGGTCGTTTCCATTCTCGATTTCCAAGACATCCCAGCCAAAAACCCTGAATTTTTCCGCTACATTTCCTAGGGGAAGTACATCTTCTGTGGCACCATCAATTTGCTGACCATTTCTATCAACTGTAGCAATCAGGTTATCTACCTTATTGCCGGCAGCAAACATAATGGCCTCCCAATTTTGACCTTCCTGTAACTCACCATCCCCATGTAAGCTAAAGACCAAATGGTCATCTCCGTTTAACTTTTTGGCCAAAGCTGCACCAATTGCAACGGACATGCCCTGCCCTAACGAACCAGAAGCCACCCGAACCCCGGGAAGCCCTTCATGGGTAGTGGGATGCCCTTGTAAACGGGAATCAATAAGTCGGAAGGTGTTCAATTCATCTATTGGAAAATATCCTTTTCGGGCGAGAACACTGTAAAAGACAGGTGATATATGACCGTTGGACAAAAAGAAGACATCTTCATTTTTGCCATCCATATCAAACCCGTCCTTCAGTTCCATAATTTCATTGTAAAGCGCCACAAAAAATTCAGTACACCCTAAAGAACCTCCGGGGTGGCCTGAATTGACCTTGTGGACCATACGTAAAATGTCCCGACGAACCTGGGTTACCAAGGATTGTAAATTATCATAGTTAGGCATGGTACATGTTTTAGTTGTTCCAAATGTAACCGCAATCCACCTGCTATACAAGAAGTAGCGATTTATTTTATGTTAACCCTGTACAAAAGGTAAACTTTATTTTTTTGTTGGGGAATTGGAAAAACGGAGATAGCTATATTTGTCCCCTTAATTAGTCTGCTTGAAATTTAGTCTTGAACAGAAGGATAACGCCACCAGAGCGCGGGCCGCGAGCCTTACGACCGACCATGGCGTTATCCAGACCCCGATTTTTATGCCTGTTGGCACAGTGGCTTCCGTGAAAGGGGTACACCAACGCGAGCTGAAGCAAGATATCAATCCAGATGTTATCCTTGGGAACACCTACCACTTGTATTTACGTCCAGGCGTGGACATTTTGGAAAAAGCTGGGGGACTTCACAAGTTTATGGGTTGGGATAGAAATCTGTTGACCGATAGTGGAGGGTATCAAGTGTATTCCCTTTCCGAGAACCGAAAAATCAAGGAAGAGGGTGTTACGTTCAAGTCACATATAGACGGAAGTACCCACTTCTTCAGTCCAGAAAATGCCATTGATGTACAACGTACCATTGGCGCGGACATTATTATGGCCTTTGATGAATGTACTCCCTATCCCTGTGATCACACCTATGCTGAAAAATCCATGTTGATGACTCATAGATGGCTCAATAGATGTATCGATCATTTTAACAATACGCCGGAAAAATATGGATATGCACAAAGTCTATTTCCCATAGTACAAGGTTCAACCTATACCGATTTGCGTAAACAATCCGCAGAGTATGTTGCTTCAGTAGGGGCAGAGGGTAATGCCATTGGTGGGCTTTCCGTGGGCGAACCCGCAGAGGAAATGTATGAGATGACCGAGATTGTATGTGGCATCCTGCCCGAGGATAAGCCGAGGTATCTTATGGGTGTAGGGACTCCCATCAATATTTTGGAAAATATCGCTTTGGGTGTGGACATGTTCGATTGTGTAATGCCCACACGAAATGCGCGAAATGGGATGCTTTTCACTGCTCATGGTACCATTAATATAAAGAACAAAAAATGGGAGGCCGACTTTTCCGTTATTGATGAAATGGGAATCACCTTTGTGGATACACATTACACCAAAGCCTATTTGAGGCATCTTTTTGCGGCCAATGAGTTTTTGGGCAAACAGATAGCGAGCATACATAATCTTGGATTTTACTTATGGTTGGTGCGTACAGCCAGAGAACGTATTTTAGCAGGTGATTTTTTGGCTTGGAAAACGAAGATGGTCCAACAAATGGATAAACGGTTGTGATGCTAACCATACTCGATAAATATATTCTGAAACGCTACCTGGTCACTTTTCTGGGGATGTTGTTGTTGTTTGTTCCAATAGGCATTATGGCCAATCTTGCAGAAAAGATTGGAAAAATAATTGACAATGAGGCTCCTTTGCTGGAGGTTATTCAGTTTTACGGCAACTTTACCTTAGTTATCGGAAACCTTCTCTTACCAATTTTTTTGTTTCTGTCCATTATTTTTTTTACCTCCAAATTGGCAAGCAATACCGAAATAATCGCCATTCTGAGCTCGGGAGTTTCTTATGCTCGATTTTTACGGCCTTATCTAATAGGGGCTACCCTGGTCGCGATTTTAATCTTTATGATGGGTATGTTCATTGTGCCCCATGCCAGTATCGGATTCAATGAATTTGAATATAAATACTTTAAACGGGGCAGACAGGATAGGGTCACCAATAACATATTTAATCAGCTCAATAATAGAGACTATATTTACGTGAGCAGTTTTGATCCCAATCGTAAAATTGGATACAACTTTACCTATGAACACTTTGATTCAATAAAAAAGTTGGATTATAAAATATCCGCTACCAACATACGATGGGTGGAAAAGGATAGTACGTATCGGTTGACCAACTACGTAAAACGAAAACTGCGCAATGGAGTAGAAGCCATAAAAACCCAAAGAAGGTTGGATACCCTGTTCACCTTTAAAATTGAAGACCTTACCCCGGTTTCCTATGTTGCCGAAACGAAAAATCTTTTCGAACTGAACGAATTCATCAAAGACCAACAGCAAAAGGGCGCTTCAAACATCAATGCCTATATCTTGGTAAAATATAAAAGATGGGCGTTGCCAATTGCCGCTTTTATTTTAACGATTATCGCAGTAGCCGTTTCTTCGGTAAAAAGGAGGGGAGGTATGGGATTGAACCTGGCTTTCGGTATTGGAGTGGCTTTCATTTATATTTTTTTCGACAAGGTTTTTGGCACACTTGCGGAGCAATCCGGTTTTTCTCCGCTATGGGCGGTGGTCATTCCCAATCTGATTTTTGGGGTATTTGCCGCCTACATGTTGGTCAAGGCGAAAAGGTAAACAGTGGTGCCCAGAATTGGTAAAACGGTTTCAAGGAGGTTGTTCGTAAAGTTATATATTTGCCCCACTATTTTTTAAGAAATCAACTTCTATGGAGTATCTGGATTTTGAACTTCCTATCAAAGAGCTTGAAGAACAACTTCAAAAATGTATGGTGATAGGTGAAGAAAGTGATGTGGATGTCACAGAAACCTGTCAGCAGATAGAAAAAAAGCTTGTTGAAACCCGAAAGGATATTTATAAAAATCTATCAGCATGGCAACGTGTGCAGTTGTCCAGACATCCCAACCGTCCGTATACCATGGACTACATAGAATCGATTTGTGGAGATACCTTTTTGGAACTTCACGGCGACCGAAATGTCAAGGATGACAAAGCTATGATCGGTGGTTTGGGTAAGATCGGTGATCAGAGCTACATGTTCATTGGACAACAAAAAGGATACAATACCAAGACCCGTCAGTACCGTAATTTTGGTATGGCCAATCCAGAGGGGTATCGAAAGGCTTTGAGACTTATGAAGTCCGCTGAAAAATTTGGTATTCCCGTGGTGAGTTTTATCGATACACCGGGGGCCTATCCCGGAATAGAGGCCGAGGAGCGCGGACAAGGAGAAGCCATTGCCAGAAACATTTTGGAGATGACCCGTTTGAAAGTCCCTATTATTGTCATTATCATTGGAGAAGGTGCCTCTGGAGGTGCCTTGGGCATAGGAGTGGGCGATACGGTACTTATGCTCGAGAATACCTGGTATTCCGTTATTTCGCCAGAGTCCTGTTCTTCCATACTTTGGAGGAGTTGGGAATATAAGGAGCAGGCGGCCGAGGCACTTAAATTGACCGCTACCGATATGAAACGGCTGAAGCTGGTCGATGAAATTGTAAAAGAGCCGTTGGGCGGGGCACATACCAATAGAGAAAAAACTTTCGAGACGGTTAAGAATAAAATTTCAGCCCATTTTGAGGAACTTAAAAAGTTATCACCAAAGGAATTGGTAAAAAACCGTATGGAAAAGTACGCTTCCATGGGAGTGTTCAATGATTGATTCCTTATGGCTACTGCTTCTTTCAATTTTTCTACTTTTTTCATTTGGCAATTTGTGTGATATTAACATGCATTTTGCACTTATCAACAATTTATATGTTAATTACCTGTGGAAAGGGGAGGTCAGAAATCCGAGGTTAAGTAAAGGTTAATTAGCTACATTCGCATTTATGGAGAAACCGGGAACACTTGTTGGCCGTAAAATTGATAAATCCGCTCTTATCAGTTTGGAAAGAGGTAAAATACCTCCTCAAGCTGTTGATTTAGAGGAAGTTGTACTGGGTGCGATGATGATTGATAAGAAAGGTGTGGACGAAGTCATCGATATTCTTCACCCCGATGTGTTTTATAAAGATGCCCATAAATATGTCTACGAAGCAATCTTTACGCTCTTTGAATCCTCTGAACCGGTCGATTTATTAACCGTTTCTTCCCAGTTGAAGCGAGAAGGGAAGCTAGAAGCTATTGGCGGGGATTTTTACCTTATAAAGTTGACCCAGAAAGTTGCTTCATCAGCACATATTGAGTTCCATGCCCGAATTATTCTTCAGAAATACATCCAACGCAGTCTCATCAAAATTTCAAATGAGATTATTGAAGAGGCATACAATGAAGGCACTGATGTTTTCGATTTATTGGACAATGCAGAAGCAAAATTATACGATATTACCCAAGTAAATTTAAAACGAACTGAAGAAACTGAGCAAAATAAGGTAATTCAGGCGAAAAAGAAAATCGAGGAAATCTCGAACAAAGAGGGATTGAGCGGCATTCCTTCCGGGTTCGACAAGTTGGACAAATTGACCTCAGGATGGCAGCCCAGCGATTTGGTGATTGTTGCCGCAAGACCTGGTATGGGTAAAACCGCGCTAACACTTTCCATGGCCCGTAACATAGCTGTTAATTCTAAGATTCCCGTAGCGTTTTTTTCGCTTGAGATGTCCTCAGTTCAGTTGATCACGCGTTTGATTTCTTCCGAAACGGGTCTTTCTTCGGAAAAACTACGGACCGGACAACTGGAAAAACACGAATGGGAGCAATTGAACACCGGAGTAAAATCCTTGGAAAATGCCCCGCTCTTTATTGATGACACCCCATCGTTGTCGATTTTTGATTTGCGCGCCAAGGCGCGCCGCTTGGCCTCACAGCATAAAATTCAGCTCATAGTCATTGATTATTTGCAATTGATGACCGCTGGTGGAAGCCAAAAAGGAGGAAATCGTGAACAGGAAATCTCAACGATTTCCAGAAATCTAAAAGCGCTGGCCAAGGAGTTGAACGTACCCGTGATTGCCTTGTCCCAATTATCAAGGGCCGTAGAGACCCGGGGAGGCAGTAAACGCCCTATCTTGTCTGATTTGAGGGAATCTGGAGCAATTGAGCAGGATGCAGATATTGTTTCCTTTATTTATCGTCCAGAGTATTATAAAATTGATGAGTGGGACGACGAAGAAAGGACTCCTACCCAAGGTCAAGCGGAATTCATTGTGGCCAAACATCGAAACGGTGGATTGGATAATATTAGGTTAAAGTTTATAGGTGCCTTGGGTAAATTTGATAACTTAGAGGATTATGACCCACCATTTGAGTACGAATCTAAGATGAACTCAGATGGAGAAAATCCATTTGCACCGCCAAATTTTCCCAATACAAATGAAGCATTTGGAAGTGCTATTAACAGCGATGATGAGCCGGATGACAATGACGTACCCTTTTAATTCGTTCAAGTTTGTTTTACTAAAGAAAGCCTTTCTTTTTTTCCCCGTTCTGTTTTTTTTCCTCGGTAGTACAGTTTCCGCATCGGTCATTTTGATTCCCATGGATGCGGAAAGTCAAGAAAATCATTTAAAAGCGTATGGTATCACCTATTGGGTGCTAACAAAACAACAAAAGGTACAATGGCTATTGAACTATCGCGGAGGTTCCTTTTTACTTCCAGATGGGGAGGTCATTCGTAAAGAATGTCAGATTCGTGGGGTTTCTTTTGAAGTTTTGTCAGATGATAAAGCCGAACAATTGTTGGACGATATTAGTAGCCCTTCACAAAATCAAGAAGCCGTCATTCTTGAAAAAGCGCCAAAAATCGCGGTCTATACCCCGAAAGGAAACCAACCGTGGGACGATGCGGTGACCATGGTTTTGACCTATGCCGAAATTCCGTACGTAACAATCTATGATGAAGAAGTCTTGGATGATAAGTTGGCCTTATATGATTGGCTCCATCTTCACCATGAGGATTTTACAGGACAGTACGGAAAGTTTTACGGGGCCTATCGAGCGGCTCCTTGGTATATTCAAGGTAAAAAAGAGGCAGAAGCGTTGACACAGCGGCTTGGGTAGTCAAAAGTTTCAGAAGCGAAACGGGCGGGTGCACTTA
>NZ_CAKZYF010000071.1 GCF_937884665.1 uncultured Allomuricauda sp.
AACTTTGCCCTCTCCAACTTTGTGGTGGTGAACCGAAACCCCTTGCATGCAGGGAAAATAATAGGAGGTCCGTTCATCTTTAAGGTTGATGGCACCCCGGACATGGTTAGTGGTATTGTATTGGACGACTCTAAATTGAACGGAAGTATCCAAGGTTGGGTTATCACGGATGACAACAACAATATATTGGGCTTACCGCCAACATTGGAAGCTGTGGAAGGAGTGGATTTTGATGAAGCCGGTGTTGGCGTATGCCTGATTTGGCACATTACATACGAGGAAGGATTACAGGGTCTTGAAGCGGGTAATAACCTACTATCGAGTTTGGAAGGTTTTTATGCCGTATCCAATTCGATACGGGTAACGCGCGAGGCACCACATTAGTACTGTGAAAAAGAGAATTCTTTGTATTTAATCGGACCGACCGACTTTAAGGGCACCCAGGCGAAAGCTTGGGTGTTTTTTGTTTTCACTAGCTATTTGATTTTTTTGATATACCCTCCTTGGCCATTAGTTCTAAGCCATAATTGCGTATGGTTTCAATAACTGGAACCGCTGTCATTCCCTTGTCCGTGATCGAATACTCCACCTTGGGCGGTACCACAGCATATACTTTTCTATGGATAAATCCTTCAGATTCCAATTGGCGCAGCTGGGAAGTGAGCATTTTGTCCGTAATGTGTGGAATATCCTTCTTCAATTCACTGAAACGAAATGTTTTGTCCTTTAGTCGCCAAAGAATGGGCATTTTCCAGGTACCCCCAATACGACCCATTGCAAATTCGACAGGATTGTAATAGAGTTTGTTATTATAAATAAAGTCAGGCATAAGCTATTGATTTACAACATACTTTCATAAAAGTTAGTACCATTCATTTGGGTAAGTATACCTTTTTGAAAAAGTAAATAAAATAACTTTAATAGCCTAACATAAATTCAGTAAAATGAAATCAAAAATACAAGAAATGAACCAGTACGTGCACGCCCACGGCATGCCGTATAAAGGAAAAATAATGATGGTTGTGAGCAGCCCGGCAGTTTCAGACCAAACCGGTTGGCCCATCGGGTTTTGGGCTGCAGAAATGACCCATCCCCTGCACGTATTTCAAGAAGCAGGGTTTGAAGTGGAACTGGTCTCTACAGAAGGTGGGGCGGTTAAAATGGATGCTTATTCAGACCCTACAGATGCGAGCGGTTATTCCGCGCACGATGTCATCTCTTTAGGGTATATGCAACTGGATTGGTTCAACCAAATGCTAACAGGGACCAAAAATATTTCAGAGGTTTCACCCCAAGACTATGATGCCATCTTTTTGGTCGGAGGTCAGGGCCCTATGTACACCTTTAAAGGAAATGCTGAATTGGAAGCCCTTTTTGCCCATTTCTTTGAGTCTGGCAAACCCAGTGCTTCCGTATGTCATGCAACGGCCCTACTGCTGGAAGCTAAAAAATCAGATGGGAAATTGATCGTGGACGGAAAAACATGGACCGGTTTTGCAAACGCCGAGGAGGAATATGCAGATAAAGCGGTCGGTCAAAAGATACAACCGTATTGGATAGAGGAGGAGGCCCGGAAAATTCCGAATACACACTTTAAGGTGGCAGCTCCTTTTAGCGCTTACGCCATTACCGATGGCAACCTGATTACGGGACAACAGCAAAACTCGGGGGCAGCCGCAGCAGGGATGGTGGTAGAACTGTTGAGCAAAAACTGAGGCGATGAAATTGGCATTTATAGGCATTGGCAATGTCGGATTTTCCCTTGCAAACAACCTTCAAAAAAAAGGACATGAAATCCTAGTGGCGCACAACGACCCACAAAGTGAAAGTGTACAGGTCGCCGTACAAAAGAACCCGGATTTTCAAGTGCTTTCCGTACAGAAGGCCATTACGGAAGCTGAAGTGGTCTTTTTGGCCACCCCTTTCGGTGCAAATGAAAAACTATTGACTGCACTTGATGTTAAGAATAAAGTTTTAGTGGATTGCACCAATCCTGTGGGTGCTGGAATTTCCCATGGGCTGGAAAGCAAAATCTCGGGAGCGGAAAAAGTTCAGGAATGGGCGAAGGATGCCAAGGTCGTAAAGTCCTATACCATTTATGGATATGAAAATTTTGCGAACACCCAGTTTCCCAAGTACAATGTCAAACCTGTAATGTTGATTGCGGGCGATGACACGCATGCGAAGACTAAAGTTGCTTCCCTAAATACTGATTTGGGTTTTGAGACGCTGGACGTCGGGTCCTTGTCCCAGTCCTTGCATTTGGAACATATGACCCTACTTTGGGTGAAGATGGTACGGGCCCAAGGGCACCACCCACACTTTACCTGGGCCTATTTAGAACGATAAAATGTATTGGTCACTTAGAAGCACATAAGGTAAATTTGGAGGTTTTTACACGGTCTCCAATTCCATAAGGGTAAAGCGCCTCGGGTCACCTTGATGTCTATGAAAAAGAGAAATCTTTAGCGTGGTCTAGCTGGCTTACCCAAAAGACAGCCAAGTGAAAGCTTGGGTGTTTTTATTTCTAAATTCTGCTAAGTCTCTTTGGTCCGATATATCGGGCGATACAATTCAAAGGGTTTTGCGACATTTGAGCAATTATGAAAAGGCTACTGCGACAAACACAGATAGACTCCCTTGAAGAACTGATTCAAAACACCTACGGAAATCCAGAGACTCTAGCCGAGCAATTGAATTTGGCCTTGGAAATGTTGTTCTATTTGGAAGACAACACCTTTGAAAAACAAAAATTACTAAATGAGGTGGCCGCGCTCCGGGATATTGTTAAGGTTTTGAGATAAACCAAACAAATAAACACTTAAAATCGTTCAGGTAATTTTTTGAGATTACTGGCAACTTATTTCATGATGATAATCTACAGATACACTTCCAAAATAGTTCAAAAGCGGTAATTTTTGGGTTATCCGTAAACAGGCCTATTCGAAAAATAGAAAGCTAAGGTTCTTTCCGAAACAGCCTTTTAAGCTGCTGTTTATAAGTCTGTCCTATTGGAATTACATGTTCCTTGATTTTGATGCGGTTACCCTCAATCAACTTTATTTTCTGTACGGCCACGATAAAAGATTTGTGCACCCTTAAAAAATCGCGGGTGGGCAGAAGACCTTCAAAGGAGGAGATTTTCTCATGACATATAATCGTCTCATCCGCTTTAAAAACTTTGGTATAGTTGCCATAGGCTTCAATGAAAAGAATTTCATCTACTAGTACTTGATGGGTCTTTTTATCTCCCTTGAGAAAAAAACGGGCCCGCGTATTCCCAGGGGAAGCCGTCAATGCCTGAGGTTGAAGCTCCATGACCTTGTTTATCGCCCTTACAAAGCGCTCAAAAGAAAAAGGTTTTAGTAAATAGTCCGAAATATTCAGCTCGTACCCTTCCAGTGCAAATTCCTGATAGGCCGAGGTAACAATCACCTTGGGATGGTGTTTCAGGGTCTTTAACAATTCAAAACCAGAGAGTTTCGGCATGTTGATATCTAAAAAAATAAGGTCGACAACATTCTCGTTCAAGAACTGTAGGGCTTCAAAAGCGTCATAGCAATTCCCCCTTTTTTTTAAATAGGGCAAATGCCCGCAATATCCCTCAATAATGCGGTGTGCAATAGGTTCATCGTCAATGATACAATAGTTCATGCTACTTCTAAACTTAAACGGACCTTATAGACAGGCTCTTTTGCTCTTATGACCAACTCATGCCGGTTAGGGTAGGTGTAGTCCAATCTTTTTCCTAAGTTGTCCAAACCGATTCCTTTTTCTGTATTTGTTGTGGCTGTATCAAAATTGTTTTCAATGGTAAAAACAAGCATTTTTCCCTGCAACTCCATCTCCATGTGGATATATGCCTGCCCTTGCATTTTTTCCACCCCATGTTTTATAGCGTTTTCCAACAAAATGATAAATAGCAAGGGAGCTACCTTTATATCCGAGGTGATGTTATGCTTGAAAACAATGTCCACCATTTTTTGGTAGCGGATTTTGTGCAGTTCAATATAGTTTTCCAAGTAACTGATTTCATCCTTGAGTTTCACCATATCTTCCTTTCCCTCATAGATGGTGTAGCGCATCATGTCCGAAAGTTTAAGCACAACTTCTGGAGCCTGTTCTGATTTTTCGACGACCAAACCATATAGGTTGTTTAGGGTATTAAAGAAAAAATGTGGATTTACTTTACTCTTCAACAATGCCAGTTCTGTATGGGTCTGGTTCAGTTTTACATCGATAAGCCAGTTCAATTGCTGATATATCCAAAATACAACGGTAAAGGATACCGATATGATAATAAAATATCCGATTATCTTAAGGTGGATTTCTTCATAATTGGGCGATGTTCTGAAAATAAAAAAATAAAGGAGTACGGTTCCATAAACACTCAATAGGATACGCCAATACTTTTTGATGAAGTCCGGGAGGAGCAAGTAGGCTATTCCTAACCAAAAAAGAATTAAAGAGGGTACCGTAATGGGATTGCTTATCGGTAATTTTAAATATACTGCGGTAATGTTGACGACCACCAGTAATGAAAATACTCCAAGAACTTTATACACAGAGAACTGAGCGACCAAAAAGGAAATAATAAGCCACATCAATACGAAAACAATGGTATTTGTGGCAAAAACTATTGGACTGAACTTTCCGTCTATTGAAAAGAGCTCTACGATGTTTTCACCTAATAGAATAAGAAAGGATGCTACGGCGATAACGAAGCCTATTAAAACAGAACTCTTATTTTTCCTTATTAGACTTCCCAGTTGGGAAGTATTTGAACCTTTGGTCATCAATAAAATGGTATCGATTCTTCTTTACGACAAAAATAGTGTGCCGAGGCTTCTTCCCTAACAAATTATGATGAACACCTACTTTTTTAGGTCAAACCTTATCCTTTTTTTGTCCAATCCGCTACATCCTAATTCCAAAGGTTTCTACACCCAATTCTGATGGACACGTCAAAAAAATTCCAGTGTTCCTTTTATTGCGTTTAGGTTTGGTCTGAATCTTAAAAAATTACGACCATGAAAATCCTGTTAGCAAGAATCGCCCTATTGTGTTTTACGGCTTTAATGTCGAGTTGTACGGCCCTATTCCCAAAAAAAACTGTGGAAGCAAGTCATACGGTTTCTCAAGAATGGAAAGTGAAGGAGTCCTTTAATCGTCTATCCGTAAGCGACGGGGTCATCGTTTATCTGCTTACAGATAAACCCCAACAAGTTCATGTACAGACGTCCAAAAATCTGCTGGACTGTGTCGATATGGAGGTGTCTAAGGGCCTTTTACAAATAAGTGCAACATGTAATTTAGATACGGCCGATAAAATCCGTGTGTTTATCAAGGCACCCGGTATTAAGTCGATAAAGACCAATACTAAGGGTGTAGTTCGCTCTCAAAACACGCTCAAGGGAGAAGCCTTATATTTGAAATCGTCGCAAGAATCACATATCAACGTAACTGCTGATGTGAAACATTTGTATTTAGAAAGTTCCGGCAGAAGTGAACTTATCGTGCAAGGAAACACAGAGACCTATTCGCTGAAATCCAGAAGAGATAGCAACATCAACATTCAAGATTTGGCGCATGAATTTATTGGGAACAAGGCATACAAACTTGCCCAGAAGTACTGATTATCAAACAGCAACGACCGCTTTAATATGAGGATGTGGGTCATAGTTTAAAAGCTCAAAATCCTCAAACCTAAACTCAAAAATGTCCTTTACTTCGGGGTTGAGCCTCATGGTGGGCAGCGGTCGAGGTTCCCGGCTTAATTGCAATTCCACTTGTTCCAAATGGTTGTTGTAGATGTGGGCGTCCCCAAAGGTGTGCACGAATTCTCCAGGTTGGTAACCGCATACTTGGGCTATCATCAAAGTAAACAGGGCATACGACGCAATATTGAAGGGTACGCCCAAAAAGATATCAGCACTGCGCTGGTAAAGTTGGCACGAAAGTCTTCCATACGCTACATAAAATTGAAAAAAGGCGTGACAGGGGGGAAGCGCAGCCTTTCCTTTGGCCACATTTTCAGAAAACGACAGCGAAGTGTCAGGCAAGACACTTGGATTCCAAGCTGAAATCAACATTCGACGACTGTTGGGATTGCGTTTTAAGGTATGGACCACCTCCTTAATCTGATCAATTTCCTCAGAATTCCAATTGCGCCATTGGTGACCATAGACCGGACCCAAATCCCCATTTTCATCGGCCCATTCGTTCCAAATGCGAACCCCGTTTTCTTGAAGGTACTTTACATTGGTATCTCCATTTAGGAACCACAACAGTTCATGAATAATGGATTTGAGGTGTAATTTTTTGGTGGTTACCATGGGAAAACCATCATTGAGGTCAAACCGCATTTGATAGCCAAAAACACTCAACGTTCCCGTTCCCGTTCGGTCCCCTTTCGCATTTCCATGTTCCAATACGTATTCGAGTAAGTTATGGTATTGTTTCATTGCTGTCTTAAATTACCATTCGTCATTGCAAGCAAATACGACGGAAAGAACTGTAAAAAGATTGCTGCGCCGCGCTCGAAATGACAAAAAATTAACCGTTCTAAATTAGTTCAAACTTATATGTTGAACGAAGAGAAGGTGAGCAGACTTATGAGAATTTATCAACCAAGAATCATCCCTGCTATGGTAGCGGAAAGCAGTGAAGCCAATGAACCGCCCAAGACGGCTTTCATACCAAATTCCGAGAGGGTTTTGCGCTGTCCGGGAGCCAGAGAGCCAATTCCACCAATTTGGATTCCAATGGAGGCAAAGTTGGCGAACCCGCAGAGCATATAAGTGGCCATGATTACGGATTTGTTGTATGTAAAGTGGAGGGTGTTGGTCATGGTCTTGTGTTCGGCGAGCTGTATGTAGCCAATT
>NZ_CAKZYF010000072.1 GCF_937884665.1 uncultured Allomuricauda sp.
ACAGCCCTTTCGTGAGTGAGGAATTCAAGGATAAGCCCTACTACAATGGCTTGACTTTTCATCGCATCATCATAGATTTTATGATACAAGGAGGAGACCCCACCGGAACTGGAAGTGGAAATCCGGGGTATAAGTTCAAGGATGAATTCCATGACTCACTTTCCCATTCCAAAAAGGGGATTTTATCAATGGCCAACTCTGGACCCAAAACCAATGGCTGTCAATTTTTTATTACCCATAAAGAAACCCCCTGGCTCAATGGACGACACACCGTTTTTGGCGAAGTCGTCCTCGGTATAGATGCGGTGGATTCGATAGCAAATGTAGCAGTAGGCGCTATGGACAAGCCGAACATGGATGTGATAATGAACAAAGTAGAAATCGTGAGGCAAGGGAAAGAAGCTAAAAAATTCGATGCCATTCAAATTATGTCCGATTATTTTGAAGAAGAAAAATTGGCGGAAGCGGCCTTTAAAAAAATGATGGAAGATTTAGTGACCGAATTTGAAGCACAGAAAGGGACCGCCCAAGAAACGGCAAGTGGGCTAAAAATACATACCATATCTCAAGGAGATGGAGAACAACCCAAAGTAGGGCAAAAAGTATTGGTCAGCTATGCTGGCTGGCTGTCCAACGGTACGCTCTTTGACAGTAATGAAGAAGAAATCGCAGTGAAGTTCAACAAATTTGACAGTCAAAGAAAACAACAAGGCGGCTACTTCCCCATACCTATGGACTATAGCCCAGAAGCAAGACTGATACCTGGCTTTAAAGAGGGATTACAGACCATGAAGGTTGGAGATAGAATCCGTTTGTTCATACCACCTCATTTAGGGTATGGCCCCCAAGGAGGAGGCCCTATTCCTCCCAATGCAGACTTAATTTTTGATTTGGAGATTACAGGAATCCAAGAATAGAAAAATCAAAAGATATCCAAAGTCGCTCCATGGAGCGGCTTTTTTGTTCCCCCTTGGAACTCTTTATAAAGAAATCCCAATAAATTGTTTAACCCAAAATTAAAACCTAGTTTAGAATTCTAAAACAGTCCGCACGGATTGCCAATGTGGCATGGGAAAAAACACAAAAACAATTCTACTGGGATTGCTCCCACTGCAGATACTTCTCGTGAAATGGGCCTCGTATCATCCAGATTTCGTTGAAACCTATTATAGTACCGGGGTCTATCCTTTCATTTCTCAAGGCCTTCGCATACTTTTTGGCTGGATACCGTTTTCAATGGGCGACTTACTTTATCTTTCTTTAATAGTCCTCATTGTTAGATATCTATATCGGAACAGAAAATCGATAAAAACCCGACCACTAGCAATTTTGAAAGACTTTGGGGTGCTGCTCTCCGTGATTTATTTCCTGTTTCATTTCCTCTGGGGTCTCAATTACTACAGACAGCCCATTACTTGGAAGTTGGGTCTGGAAAGGGAATACTCCCAAAAGGACCTTGTTTCCATGATTGAATACTTGACGCTAAAATCCAATACCTTTCAATTCGATATTACTGGAGATAGCCTAACGCCAGTACAGATTCCCTATTCCAAAAAAGAAATTTTTAAAAAAACAAAAGCAGGATATGGTGAATTGGAAAAGCAGTACCCGGATTTTGCCTACACGTTTTCCAGTCAGAAGTCTTCCTTGTTCAGCGTACCGCTAACGTATATGGGTTACGGTGGATACATAAATCCATTTACCAACGAAGCGCAGGTCAATGGGATAACACCAAGATTCCGATTACCCACGGTAAGTGGCCATGAGGTGGGCCACCAGGTAGGATATTCTGCAGAGGATGCCACCAATTTTATCGGGTTTTGGGTCTCCTCGATAAACGATGATCCCTATTTTAAATATGCCGCATATTCCCATGCCTTGGGCTATTGCTTATCGGACCTGGCCAAAAAAGATGAAGAAAAGTTCAAGGAAATGATGACCGGATTACATTTGGGCGTACGGGAAAATTATCGGGAAATCAATCGGTTTTGGGCAAAGTACGACAATCCTTTGGAGCCTGTTTTTAAATCCATTTTCAACACCTTTTTAAAAGCGAACAACCAAAAAGAAGGCATAGCAAGTTACAATTCCGTAGTGGGATTGCTAATTAGCTATCATAAAAAGTATGGTTTTTAAGAGCTCCTAATTCTTTTTTATCTCCACAAAGCCGGCACCGTCCGGTTTTTCATAAAAGCTTGCTTCTTTGGTCTTGGTGGTAAGTGAAGCGGACTCGAAGGGCAAGGTGTTGGCCGGCTCTAACAAACTTCTTCCTTCATAACTGTACCAAGAAATAGATTTGGGCAATATCAATCCTTCAACTGTTGTCCAATCGTTGTATCGAATCCATTTTACGTTATCCGACACCTCACCGCTCCTGTAGGTAACGGTATAGCCCAACCAGGCCATTTGATACGTATCTGGGTCGTAGTGGATGAAATACTGGTCTTTTGACGAGGCCCCTACTCCACTTTCATAACTTATTTCAATCCCCGGATACTGCCTACCCTCAAATACCAAATCCTCGGTAGGACCATAAATAATCCCATCATCGGCCAGAACAAAGGGCATCGCGTAAAAATAAAAAATCAGGTTATGGTAAAAACCTGGATTTCCTGTGTACTTTTCATCCTCATCCAACAACCAGGCCTGTTCCCCGTCAAATCCCATTGAAAAAAGTTCGGTATCTATTCGATCTTTTCGAGAATATAAATCGATGGTATGTACCTCAGTAAAATCTGGTTTTGGCAGGGCATAGACCAGAGTGGGCTGTCGAGTACTTTGCCCAAAGCTTCAGGATTTGTAGGGGCTTCCATGGTTGCGGTCTGTTCCATAACCTGTTCGTTCGCCTCTTTTTTGGGAGTAGGCTTACAGGCCGTCATAATTAGAATGAACAAAAGAATACTTATTTTTTTCATTTTTAAGTTGTTTTGCAATTTGTCGGATATCGAATTCCAGGATTACAAGATAATGTACTTTTGAATATATGAAGGAAGTAAAGAGCATAAGCAGTATTCAAAATCCTTTGATTAAAAAGATAGCACAACTACAGGAAAAGTCACGGGAACGAAAAAAAACAGGACTTTTTGTCATTGAAGGAAATCGGGAAATAGACTTGGCCCAAAAAGGAGGGTATCCCATTGCCCAACTGCTGATTTCGCCCGAGATTTCCAATTTTTCCGTAGAAGACTTCATCAAGCGCTTTCCAGATTCCGAATGTATTGAAATAACCAGAACAGTTTATCAAAAAATGGCCTACCGGGAATCCACTGAGGGGGTTCTAGCAGTGGCCCAAAACCGTTCACAAGCCCTGGAAACCATAGATTTCACTTCAGATAATCCACTTATTTTAGTGGCTGAAGCCCCCGAAAAACCGGGAAATATCGGAGCTTTGATGCGAACGGCAGATGCTGCCGGACTGGATGCCGTCCTTATCGCCAACCCAAAAACAGACCTGTACAATCCCAACATTATCCGGAGCAGCGTAGGCACTATTTTTACCTTACAAATCGGACTGGGGAGCACGGAGGAAATCATTTCATTCCTAAAGCGACGAAAAATAAGCATACGCTGCGCCGCTTTGTCCGCTTCAAAAAGCTATGTTGACGCCAACCTTGGAGGTGCCCTGGCCTTGGTAGTTGGAACAGAATCGATGGGTTTATCCGATGAGTGGTTGGAAAACTCCGATGAAAATCTCATTATCCCCATGCAGGGCGAAATAGATTCCATGAATGTCTCTGTATCGGCAGCAATCCTTATCTTTGAAGCAGTGCGGCAAAGGGGAATTTAGCCTATGGGAGAAACTACACTTTTCTACATTATCATTTTTATTCTTGTGGCGCAATATCTGGTTCACCAGCTTCTGGAATACCTGAACGCCCAGCGTTTTTCTTCATCGGTACCCCCGGAACTTCAAGATGTTTTTAATAAAGAAGAATACCAAAAATCACAACGGTACAAGCGCACCCGATATCGATTTGGCCTTTTATCGGACGGATTTTCCTTAGTGCTGACGCTTGCATTTCTGGTTTTTGGAGGTTTCCAATGGATTGATTCGCTAATAAGGTCCATTACCGAAAACACCATGGGCATGGCCTTGCTTTTTTTTGGTTTTATCGCACTGGGAAGCAGTATTTTAGGCATTCCTTTTTCCTATTATCAAACTTTCCATATAGAAGAGGAGTACGGTTTCAACAAAACGACCAAACGCCTTTTTTTTGAGGACATTGGTAAAGGGTGGCTTTTATCCCTTCTGATGGGAGGCGGTCTTCTTGCACTGTTTATCTGGTTTTACCAATGGACCGGGCCTAACTTTTGGATATATGCCTGGATACTTTTTGCCGCGGTGATTCTCTTCATGAATTTATTTTACAGCCGATTTTTGGTGCCCCTGTGCAATAAACAGACGCCCTTGGGCGAGGGAAGCTTGAAGCGCGCCATTGAAGGGTATGCAAAAAAAGTGGGCTTTGAACTGAACAAAATCTTCGTAATCGATGGTTCCAAGAGATCCACCAAGGCAAACGCCTATTTTTCAGGTTTTGGAAGGGAAAAGCGAATTACCTTGTTCGATACGCTCATCAATGACCTGGAAGAAGAGGAAATTGTGGCTGTTCTGGCGCATGAAGTGGGGCACTACAAAAGAAAACACATCATTTTTTACCTTTTGGTCTCTTTGTTGCTCACTGGTCTCACTTTGTACATTCTATCGCTTTTTATCAATACTCCTGAGATTTCACTGGCAATAGGAGTGTCCGAACCCAGTTTCCATGCTGGTTTGGTCGGTTTTGTGCTGTTGTACAGCCCCATTTCTGAAATTACCGGACTTGCCATGAATTTTTTATCCCGTAAGTTCGAATTCCAGGCAGATGATTATGCCAAAAAGACCTTTGCCGCCCAACCTTTGATAACCTCTTTAAAAAAACTATCGAAAAACAGTTTGAGCAATCTTACCCCAAAAACGGAAGAAGTATAAGAGCAGAAATCGAACACACAACAGGAGAAGCGCAAGCT